>JASFOV010000049.1:0-14295 GCA_050116355.1 Anaerolineae bacterium | reverse complement strand
CGTCCGCACTTGATCCTGCTGTACGTTGTACCATTGACTCTGCCACAGGTACCTGCGGCTCAGCGTTTCCCAGACCGGCATCGCCGTCTCTGCCGATCAGTACTTGCGCACCACCGACCGGTAGGCCTGTGGCTGGCGGCATTGGATGAGCTGTAGTTCTTCCCGTGTCTGGCGCACAGCGTCTATGTCGATGGTCGCCACCGCGTAGCCTTCAATCTCTTCGTCGATAGAGGCATAGACCGCTCCGCGCGGGTCAACAATCATGCTCTCGCCAAAGAACTTGTAGCTGTATTCCTCGCCGATGCGGTTGCTGGCCACCACGAACGACGAGTTCTCCAGCGCCCGGGCGTGGACGTAGGTGCGCCATTCTCCGACAAAGGGTTCTGGTTCCTGGGCGGGCGAGTGACCCCAGTTGGCGCACACACATAGCAAATCCGCTCCGTCCAGGGTCAGGCTGCGCGCGACCTCGGGAAATGCCAGGTCCCAACCCAACAAGACGCCGATGTGGCCAAAGGCTGTCTCGAATGTCTGCATCCGATACCCCGGGCGGAAGGCCAACCGTTCCTCGCCGGGCAGGTGCAGCTTGCGGTATTCACCCAACAACTCGCCATCCGGACCGATGACGACGGCCGCATTGTAGATTATGCTTTCCACCTTCTCCTTGGTCACCATGCCAAAGACCAGATGCGTGCCAAAGTCCGCTGCTCGCTGGGCCAGTAGGTTCACGGCATGGCCAGGCACCCGTTCGGCTACATCGGTGAAACGGACACCTAGTTCGTAGCCGGTTGTGGCCAGCTCCGGAAAGACAATGAGATCCACTTTCTGCTGGGTGCAGATCTTGTCCACAAACTTGCCCATGGCGAGCAGGTTCTCCTCGACTTTGCCCAGTTGAGGATACATTTGCACAGCGGCTATGGTCAGTTCTTGCATCGCTCGGTTCTCCTTGTTCTCTGCGGGATAAACGCCTGGATCAGGCGCCCGGTCTTTTGCTCTACAAACGGCATGACTCCAATCCATGCCCGGATCCTGGCCCGTACGCTGGTCACACCCTGCGCCAGTATACCGGAAATCTGGCCTGGCGTCAAATCCTGGTGGGCTTCCGAACAACCGTTCTACTGTGCTGGTCCCGTTGGACGGCAGATGGGTTTACAGTGTGTAGCTGGGCGCACGTGTGCCGCCTGCTGCCAGGGTCTGCCCTGCTTTCTCAGTCCTTTTCGGCTATCACTAGGTGGGCCGTGCTTTCTTCGACCGCGATCGCCTCGTGGCGCGCCTGTAGCCCTTCCGCTTCTAGGAGAGTGGGCAGATCGGGTCCCGGGCCACGCTGACCGGTGATGCGGTACAGCCATTCGAGCCAGCGGCTAGTCAGGTTGTGATGGTGTAGCGTGGCGCTTTCGACCACAATAAGACGCCCGTTCCGATCCAGGGTGCGGGCCATCTCGCACAGGCAGTCTGGATCGTAGATATACGTCGTAGGAAAGGTGGCGATGATGGCCGCAAACGACTCGTTCCCGAACGGCAGCGCCTGGACGCGCCCCCGGCACACCGGGTTGGCGAACCCCTGGCCCGTTATACGATGTTGCGCTTGGCGCACCATCGCCTGCGACAGGTCCAGGCCCATGACCTGGTACTCTGCCTGCGCCAGTTCCGCGAGCAAGTGGCCGGGGCCGCAGGCTACCTCTAGCAGACGGCCCTCGGGTGGCAGGTACCGGTGCACGGTCCCTTGCCAGCGTCTCCACAGGCCAAAGGAAGTCAGCCAACTGACCGGATCGTACAGCCATGCCAGTTCGTTGTACAGCAGCCGGAACCCGAATGCTACTGTACCATGCCATAGCTTGCTCAGAGTAGCCGGTGAGCCTGGGGCTTTGTCCGTCTTCACCAGTATGGTGCTCCCGACGCCTGGGCTGTCATCGCTGTAGTTCTGCGAACGTGACCAGTTCTATGCTCTCATCGCGCACCCGTTGGCTCACGACCGGGTCGGTGAGCAGTACCAGTTCTATCTCTCGTTCCTCCCGGTAGCCACTGCTGGCCAATTGGCTGTCATTGTAGCCGGGGTGGCACATCAACTCGCTGGTCCCGTCCGGCAGCGTCTCAAGCAGCTGGAACAGGTGGTCAAGATGTAAGGTTTCCTTGCCAAAGAAAGTGGCTATGAAGTGAGCCGGGTGAACCAGATTGCGCGCCTTGATCTGAGCGCTATTGGTGACGATCAGGTCCCGTACCACATCCTCAGGAAAGTCCTCCAAGAAAACCAGTCGCTCCGCCGCTCGTCCGACCTCCGTCTCCAGCGGGATCGGTAGGCGTAGTGGCAGGTTGAAATGGCTTGCTAGGTCCACATAGATGCGAAAGAATGGCGGGTGGAGGTGGACAAAGTGGTGGCAGTCTAGGTGGTCCGGTGGGCGACCTGCTTGCGCGGTGAACCGTTCGATCTGTGCGGTCAGTTCGAGCTCGAGCTGCTCCAGCGACACGCGTTCTGGCTGCGCCCACAGTGTGTGGTGATCCAGAAACACCCCGCGGCGGTTCACCAGACTGGGGACAGAGCGATGAGGCAGCACTGGGCAGCCTTGGGTGAAAACCAAGTGTTGGCCTAGTCCCAGTGCAGGGTATTCTAGCGCCGCCTGTAGATGCGCCTCGATCCCGGGCTGGTTGATCATGACTGTCGTGCTGGTAACGATGCCATCCCGGTGGGCCTCGAGGATGCCCCGCGAGATACCGGGCGATCGCCCATAATCGTCGGCGTTCACGATTAGCCGTCTGCTCATCATACTGTTCCTCTCTGCGGGCTGGATGACTTGGCTGTAGGCCGGATTATACCCTAGGGCGGCGCATCGCCCAAATTGCCGGCCGGTGCCAGCTCTGCTTGCGGCGGATGTGGGTGGTAGCCTGCCTCAGAACGGGCCATATTGGGTTTGACAGATGGGATGACTTGGGCTAAAATGGCCGCTGATTGGTGGCAGGCAGAGGTCCGCCTGCCACTGCTAGTGCGACGCTTGTGGAGGGAGTATCGACCATGAAACGGATGACCGGTGCGGAGGTTCGTCAGAGCTTTCTGGACTTTTTTGCGACCAAGGATCACCTAATCGTGCCCAGTGCTTCGCTGGTGCCCGTCGGCGATCCTACCTTGCTGCTGACCAATGCCGGCATGAACCAGTTCAAGAACATGTTCTTGGGCTTGGAAGAGCCGCCGCACTCTCGCATCGCCGATGCACAGAAGTGCATGCGTGTTTCCGGCCATCTGAACGACCTCGAAGAAGTCGGTATCTCGCCTTACCACCATACCTTCTTTGAGATGATGGGCAACTGGTCCTTTGGCGATTACTACAAACGGGAGGCGATCGGCTGGGCTTGGGAACTGGTCACTGAATGGTGGGGGATGGAAAAAGACCGCCTTTGGTCTACCATCTTTGAGGATGACCAAGGCGATCTGCCTACGGATGAGGAGGCTCGCGGTTTCTGGCAGAGTGAAACCGACATCGCCCCCGACCATATCCTGACCTTCGGGCGCACGGACAACTTCTGGTCGATGGGGGCAACGGGACCTTGTGGCCCCTGCAGCGAGATCCACTACGACCGCGGACCTGATTTCTGTAACAAGAAGGATGTGCCCGGTCACATCTGCCAAGTGAACGGCGACTGTACCCGGTACCTCGAGATCTGGAACCTGGTTTTCATTCAATACGACCGCGATGGTGAAGGAGTCTTGTCCAGCCTGCCGTCCAAACACATTGACACCGGCTTGGGCTTGGAACGGGTCACGACCATTTCGCAGGGAGTGTATGCCAACTACGAAACTGACCTCTTTACTCCCATCATCGACCGGGTCCAGGAGCTCCTGGGTCATTCGGCTGCAGAGGTCCAAGAGAATATCGTGTCCTATCGCGTGATCGCCGACCACGGGCGGGCGGTCACCTTCTTGACGAGTGATGGCGTCATCCCCGGCAATGAGGGTCGCAACTATGTCCTGCGTATGATCCTGCGCCGTGCAGCCCGGTTCGGACGCAAGCTGGGCTTCGTCCAGCCATTCCTGGGTGAGATTGCGCAGGTTGTTATTGATAGCTTTGGTGATCACTACGAGGATCTGCGCCGCCGCCGCGAGTTCATCCTGAACATCATCCGCCAGGAGGAAGAACGCTTCCAGCGAACTCTGGACGTGGGCTTGGATCTCATGGACCAGATCATGGCTGAGCTCAAGGACGCCGGTCAGACAGTCATCCCCGGTGAGGACGCGTTCCGGCTGTACGACACCTTTGGGTTTCCGCTGGATCTCACCCGTGATGTGGGTGCCGAGCAGGGATTTACCGTGGACGAGGAAGGCTTTCGGGCCGCGCTGGATGAGCAGCGGGCCCGTGGGCGGGCCGCTCAGCAGTTCGTGTCCTTGGACAGCGAGGATCTGGAAGTGTATGTGAGCCTGCTCGAGGATCTAAAAGCCCAGGGCCGGCTCGGGCCGGATGGGGTGGAGCACCCCTACGATCGCGCCATCGAACTGGAGACGCTAGTGCTTGCCATCCTTCGTGACGGGCAGCCCGTGACCCGGGTCAAGGAGGGAGACCAAGTCGAGGTAGTTCTGGCTGCTTCGCCGTTCTATGTGGAGAGCGGTGGCCAGGTTTCGGACACGGGCCTGCTGGCCCAATATCGCGAGCCAGAGGATGAAGCACTCTGGGAGATCGAGGTTTCCGATGTGCGCATGCCCGTGCCTGGACTGATCGTCCATGTCGGCCAGGTAGCCCACGGTCGACCTCGTCTCGAGGACCCGGTCTGGGCCATTGTCGACGCTGGACGTCGCATCGACATCGCTCGCAATCACACAGCCACCCATCTGCTGCATAGCGAACTGCGCTATATCCTGGGAGAGCATGTTCAGCAGGCTGGCTCGCTGGTGGCGCCTGATCGTCTGCGCTTTGACTTCACCCACGGTGCCATGCTTACCCAGGAACAGCTCGATGCGGTCGAGCAATCGGTAAACGACGCCATTCTGGCCAACTATCCCATGCAGGTAGAGCACACCTCCTACCGGGATGCGGTTGGGTCTGGTGCCATGGCTCTATTCGGCGAGAAGTATGGCGATCAAGTGCGGGTCATCAAGATCGGCGCCCCCGAGGAGCCATTCAGCCAGGAACTGTGTGGTGGCACCCATGTGCAGCAGACGGGTGATGTGGGCCTGTTCCGTATCGTGTCCGAGGGCAGCGTGGGAGCCGGTGTGCGGCGCATTGAAGCTGTGACCGGGCGTGGTGCGCAAAAGCTGGTTCAAGAGCGCCTCGGGGTCCTGGACGTGGCGGCCACACACCTGGGAACCTCGCCCGAAGAGGTCGATCGCGCTGTGTTGCGCTTGCTGGGAGAGGTGCACGACGCTCAAAAGGAGATCACCGAATTGCGGCGTGATCTGGCCCGTCTCGAGTTCGAGAGCCTGCTCACACAAGTCCAGGAGGTGTCTGGCGTTCCAGTCTTGGCTGCCCACGTACAGGCGACCGATATGGATACCCTTCGCGAGATGACCGATTGGTTCCGCAACAAGCTGGGAACTGCAGTGATTGTGTTGGGTGCTGTGATCAACGACAAACCGAATTTTGTGGCGGCCATTACGCCCGATCTGGTTGAGCGTGGGCTGAAGGCGGGTGATCTTGTCAAACAGGTAGCTACCGTTGTTGGCGGTGGCGGTGGTGGACGTCCTACACTCGCCCAGGCTGGGGGTCGAGACGCAGCGCGTCTCGATGAGGCACTGGCATCAGTTCCCAGTATGGTCAGTGAGTTGCTGTGAGCCGGCCACTCACCGTAGTGACAAGCAGCATAGGCAGTCACTGGGTTCGGGTGGTGTTGGGAAGTTTCGCTTGATGGGCAGCGAGGGATAGGCATGCGTGTTGGCTGGCAACCCTGGAAAGGTGGACGACGCCGCCACCGGCCTCCGAACAGGCCGGTCTTTTTTGGGGTGGTGGAACCTGGAACGGCCACTCTGCGTCTTCTAGTCGCGGAGGCGACTCAGACGCAGGCCACCATCTGGGGGTGGGCGGAGCGAAAGGGCCCAGTCGCCAGCGATCTAGATCTGCAGTGGTTGACCTCTGCTTGCGAGGACACTCTGTCCATAGCTGAGCAAGAAGCTCAGCAGCGTCGCGGTCAGTGGTTCTTGCCCGACCAGATCCTGGTCGGGCTGCCCGCATCCCAACTCCGTGGTGGTGCTTGGCCCGTCACCCAGCGGCGCTCCCGGCCAGAGCGCCGCATTGAGGAACGCGAATTCGCTGCTCTACTCGAGCGAGCGTTGCGCCTCACGTACAATCGGCTTGCGGAGCCGGGTGGTTCTTCATGGGTGATCGTTGATGCGGTCCCGGTGTCGCTCACGGTCGATGGCCACCGCGTGACCGACCCTGTGGGCTTTCGGGGGAGGGAGATTGGCGCGACTGTGTTCGCTGCTGTGGCTCGTCCAGAGGCCATCCGGACCTGGCAGAGCGTGGCCCAAACCCTAGAGTTTTCCACGCTCACGGTCACGGCGGCGCCGCTAGCTCTGGCCAGGGTGATGTCCGACCCACAGGGCATCCTGCTCGATGTCGGCGACACAACTACTGATCTAGTTTGGTACCGCAGTGGAAGCCCGCTAGCGCTCGAGTCGTTACCGGTCGGAGGGGCAGAACTTACGACATCCTTGATGCGCAAGTGGCGGCTTACCTCAACGCGGGCTGATCGATTGAAGCAGGCGTATTCTGGGGGCCGGCTGGATGAAGATGCGCGAGATCAGGTCCTGGCCGTCCTGGCGCCGGTCCTGCAAGCTTGGCTGGAGCAAACGGAGAGTGCGCTGGCCCGTCTCAATGTGGACGAGCAGCTGCCAGAGCACCTGTACCTGCTGGGCGGTGGCAGCCTGTTGCCCGAGATTACCGATGCGGCTCGCTCTTTGGCTTGGAGCCAGCGCCTGCACTTTACTCGGTATCCGCAGGTCGGGCGGCTGAAGCCCACGGATGTGCCGGGTGTGGTCAACTATACCGAGCTTGGGCGGGGAGCGGGTGACGTGCCGGCTTTGGCGCTTGCCGCCTGGACGGCGCAGCAGATGCGACCTGCTTCACAGCCGGCTCGGATACTGGCCGATCTGTGTTATGGCTAGCCGCCGGCTGGGTGGCAAGGCCATTTCGATAGGGACGATTTCTCATGTTTGATCTTTCAAAGGGCGCTGCTCAAGAATGGGCGCCCCTGTGCGGTGCAATGCGATGCAGCAGGTAATCTACCTAGACGCCAAGGATGACTTGCCCGCCATCCGCGATCTTTTGGAGGGGGCGCAGGCCAAGAAGGTGCTGCTTGTTATTCCTAAGGGCTGTCGTTGTCTACAAGACCCCATCAACTTGCGCGTCCTGCGGCGCCATGCTGCCAGTCTGGCCCTCGATGTGGCCTTGGTCACGCGGGATAGCCGCACCCGGCGATTGGCCAAAGAGGAAGGAATCGCCGTGGTATCCTCTGTCCGGCGTGGCAAGAGGGGCCGTTGGCGCTTGGGAGCCCCGCGTCGTTCCTCCGCTCAACGCGCGGCTGCCGCGCGTGTTGAGGGCCTGCGGCGGGGTCGAGGGGACATAGGCTATGGCGACCGGCTGATCGTATGGACAGGACGGATCCTTGGCGTCTTGCTCTTTGTCTTCCTATTGCTGTTCGTCCTTGGCCTGGCCGCACTTCTGGTGCCCGAGGCCAAGATCACCCTTGTGCCCTACCGGGAAGAAGTAGAGGTCACTCTTCAACTTCGCGCCGATCCACAAGCCGAGAGAGCGAGCCTGGAGGATCTGACGATCCCGGCTCGTATTCTTGAGGCCGAAGTCGAGCAGATCGGCGAGATTGCTACTGTCGACAAGCGGGACGCGCCGGATGCCCCCGCGACGGGCGTGATCCGCCTTACCAACCAGACGGGCGCCGAGCAGGAGGTTCTGCCGGGTGCCGTGGTGCGTACCTCGACCGGGACAACTATCCGCTTTCGAACTACGGTCACCGTGACCCTGCCGGCCGGGATTGGGGCGACTGCCGAGGTTCCCATTGAGGCATTGGAGCCGGGCCCGGTGGGCAACGTGTCCGCGGCTACGATCAATGTCGTTGAGACCTCCGGCTTGCGTGGCAAGGTGAATGTGATCAATGAGCAGCCCACCCAAGGCGGGGGGGTCAAGCAGGTGGGCGTCGTCACCCGCGCCGATATGGACCGGCTCAAGGCTCAGTTGCTGCAGCAACTGCAGGAAAGGTCATTTGTTGAGCTACAGACACAACTCGGTGAGCAGGAGTTCCTTCCAGATCAATCGATGACGATTGAAATCCTGGCCGAGGATTACGATCAGTTTCTTGATGCCGAAGCAGATGTTCTGCACATGACCATGCGCGTCCTTGCCACAGGCACTGCGGTGGATGAGGCCAACGCCAACCTCTTGGCCTACGATGCCTTGCAGGAACGGATTCCTGAAGCCTACGAGTTCCGCTCCGAAGAGGTCGCATTCGATCTCGACCCGGAAGTGCAGATGGACGGGCGGAGTGTAATCTTCCAGATCACTGCTTCAGCGCCCCTGATCGTCGAGATTCAAGCGGGTGAGGTCCGGTCGTTGGTACGTGGCCTCACGCAAGACGAAGCGGAGGATGCCCTGTCTGAGTCTCTGACACTGGCGGCAAGACCGGAAGTTGAGATCCTCCCCGAGTGGATCAAACGCTGGGAGTGGCTGGATCGCGTTTCGTTCTTGCCTTTCCGCATTCAGGTCGTGGTGATCGAGTGAGGTTGTTGGCTCTGGATGTGGGTGAACGGCGCGTCGGCGTGGCAGTCTCGGACGTCTCGGGCTTGATCGCGACACCACTGACTGTAGTCCACCGCAAGTCCAAAACGGAGGACTTTGCCACTATCGCCTGTCTAGTCCAAGAGCAGCGGGCCGGGGCATTAGTCATCGGCTTGCCCCTGCGCGCGAATGGGACCCGTGGCCATCAGGCACGGCGTGTGCAACGATATGCCGATGCACTACTCGAGGCGCTGCAGGCCGAGGGTCTGGACCTGCCCGTTACCTATTGGGACGAGCAGATGTCGACGGTGCGCGCTCAAGAAGCCATGATCGCATCCGGGCGCAAAGCCAAGCGGCGCCGGGAGCAGATCGATGCTGTTGCCGCCGCTTTCATCCTACAGGACTATTTGGATGTGCACCGGCCCAGCAGCCCGATCAGTGGGGAGGCAGGCTAGGCAAGGATTGGTCATTATTTCAGTGGGCTGACGCAGCCCACTGGGCCCAAAGTGAAGTGGGTGTGGGGAATGGTATGTGAGCCGAAAGGTCACTGGGGAGGATAGTGTTGGATTCTTTGCTGGATTGGCTCCGATTGGGGGCTGCTGTCTGGGTAGGGGCATTGCTCATCGTGCTCCTGGCCGAGTTCCGGTTCCTGCGACGGGTCTTTCCTGACTGGTTGCGGAGCCTATCGCGGATCGTGGTGATGGTTGGTGTTGTCGGTTCTCTGACGGTTGCCGTCTTGTTGGGCGCGCGGCTGGTGACCGATGCTCTCGAGGCTCGTGCTGAACTGGCGCAGGGGCCGCCGCTGGAGGTTGATGTCACCTCTCTCGATGCGGCTATGCTCAGCCTCTATCTCAGCTTACATCAAGCTGAGTTGAACCAACCGGCCAGTGATGACCCCACTGCGGTCACCTTCGTTGTGGAGCCGGGCGAGACGGCAGGCATGGTCGCTGCCCGCTTGGAGGAGGATGATCTTGTCGTCAATGGCGAGGTATTTCGTCGGTTCATGACCTATCACGGGCTGGATGCCACCCTGCAGGCTGGCACCTATTCTCTCCGGGCCAACATGACCATGCACGAAATCGCCGAGGCTCTGCAAGAGGGCGGCTCGAATGCGCTCATGGTGACCATCCCTGAAGGCTGGCGCTTGGAGCAGATCGGGTGGTGGCTCGAGTATCAGGAACTCATGCGGGCCGATGACTTTGTGGCCCAGGCCACGACGGCGCAGTTTGACTATCCCTGGCTGGCTGATCGGCCGCCGGGGGCTTCGCTCGAAGGATTCCTCTTCCCCGACACCTACGAGTTTGCTCTCGACGTTTCACCGGCCGCGGTCGTGGAACGCATGGTCGCCAACTTTGATACTCGCGTAGTACCCGAGATCGAGTCACGCTTGGCGGAACGCACGATCTTTGACCCGGAGCAGGGCAACTACCGGCCCATGACCCTCTATGAGTTGGTCACCTTGGCCTCCATCATCGAGCGAGAAGCGGTTGTGGACGAGGAACGGCCGATCATTGCCAGCGTGTACTATAATCGCATGGATCCCGCCTACGTGGAAGAGACAGCCTTGCGTCTGAGCTCTGATCCAACCATTCAGTATGCTAAGGGCTACGATCCCGAGACGGAGAGTTGGTGGAACCCGATGGAGCCTGGTGAAGGATTGACCATCGACTCCCCCTACAACACCTTCAAAGTTCAGGGGTTGCCGCCTGGTCCGATCTGTAACCCAGGTCTGGCGTCGATACTGGCCGGCCTCAATCCAGCCGAAACTGACTATCTCTACTTCCATGCGCTGGGAGATGGATCTGGTACCCATGTCTTTGCATCGACGCTGGAAGAGCATCTTCAGAATCAGGAGCAATTCACACCGTAGAGACAGCAGCAGGGAGGCTGGTAGACATGAACCAATGTGCACGGCCTGAGCGATGTGCGTCCCTGCTTTTGCTCTGTTGTCTCCTTGTTGCTTGCGCTGTTCCGGGCTACGTCAAGCCCACCATCAAGATCGGCCTTTCAGCACCCTTTGAGGGCTTGTACCGGGATGTTGGCTACGAGGCCTTGTATGCCGTCCGCTTAGCTGTCCGCGAGCGAAATCAAAGCGGCGGTGTCGATGGGCGCTACCTAGTCGAGTTGGTGGCGCTGAATGACTTCTGTGAACCTGAGGAAGCAGTCGTGCAGGCCAGCAAAATGGCTGTGGATCCTGATGTGCTCGGTGTTCTAGGCGGTTGCTCCCCGGAGGTGGTCGTGGCGGTATTTCCCGAGTACCGGCAGGCTAGGATGGCTTTTGTGTTTCCTGCGGAAACCTGGACACAAATAGACGTTTTGCCCAACAGCCTGCCGGACCCCGAGTTTGTTGCCGCGTATGGAGTGCTTTCGGGTGGAGTTCCCCCAGGTCCAGTGGCTAGCTGGGCGTATGCCGCAGCCAACCGGTTGCTGGATGCCTTGGATGTGGCGGCGGTTGCGCAGGGAGAGCTCACGCGTGCTGGCGTCCTGCAGGCACTGGCCGTTGACCACGAGCCGTAGTCTGTCTTTCTCATCATCGTTGAGGTGAAACCGTGCGCATACTGATGTTCTCTTGGGAATACCCGCCCCACGTTGTTGGCGGGTTGGGCAAACACGCAGCCGAACTGTTGCCGCCGCTTGGCAATATGCCGGACGTGGAGCTACATCTAGTGACCCCCCGTTGGGCTGGCGGCCCAGTACAGGAGACTCTGGGACAGGCCACCATCCACCGGGTTGATCCTCCCGTTGTCGAAGGAGACACGTACACCAGCGCCTGGCAGACCAATCTGCGACTGGAAGAGTACGGGCACAGCATATGGCAAGAGTTTGGCCCGTTTGATTTGGTCCATGTTCACGACTGGCTGGATGCCTTTGTGGGAGCAGCGCTCAAGCGCACATATAAGGTACCCTTGGTGAGTACCATCCACGCTACGGAGCGAGGGCGTGGTCGGGGCCACCTCGGATCCAATCAGTCGCGGGCCATCCATCATGTTGAGTGGTGGCTGGCCTTTGAATCGTGGCGGGTGATCGCCTGCAGTAGCTACATGAAGGAGGAGATTGCCGACTATTTCCAGACACCGCTCGACAAGATCGATGTTGTGCCCAACGGGGTTGAGACGACGCGCTTCGACCAGCTCAGGGGGACGGATCTGGCCCACTTTCGCAATATGTACGCATTGCCTTCCGAGCAGATCCTCTTCTCCGTCGGGCGCGTGGTCTACGAAAAAGGCTTGCAGGTGCTGGTACGCGCCATGCCCCTCATTCTCGCCCAAAATCACGACGCCAAACTGGTCATCGCGGGCAAAGGACCCGAATTGGGCACGCTCCGCTCCCTGGCGTGGAGCCTCAATGTTGGCGAAAAAGTGCTCTTCACCGGGTTTATCGCCGATGAGGACCGGGATCGCCTGTTCAAAGTGGCCGACTGTGCGGTCTTTCCCAGCCTATATGAGCCCTTTGGCATCGTCGCTCTGGAGGCAATGGCCGCTAGGTGTCCGGTCGTGGTCAGCGAGGTTGGCGGCCTGAGGGACGTGGTCCAGCATGCGGAGACTGGCATTACCGTCTACCCCGACAATGCCGTCTCATTGGCCTGGGGCATCCTCCATACGTTGCAACACCCTGTCTGGGCTGCCGCCCGCGTCGAAAACGCCTACCGGGTCGTATGCGAAGAGTACAACTGGGAGCGCATCGCTCGTATGACGGTCGATGTCTATCGGCGCGTCATCACCGAACGAATGGCCACCGATTGGTGAGCGAGCCGGCGAATGGCAAAACCTCCCACTGATCCCGCAGTGGGAGGTTCCTTTGCTAGTTGATGAGGGCGGCGCGGTCTAGCGTCTAGCTCACAATCTGGTGGATCAAGGCGGGAGGGGTGACCGGTTCCGCGCTCCACTCGTAGGCAGCCAACAGGCGCTGGCGAGCGCCTGCCAACTTGCCCTCGTCGTTGGCGTGGATCGTCAGCAAGGGCGCCCCTTTCTCCATTCTATCACCGACTTTGGCCTCCAACACAATGCCAACCGCGTGGTCAATTTGGTCGCCTTTTTTGGCTCTTCCCCCGCCCAGTAACATTGCCGTCAGGCCAACCTCCCGCGCGTTCACCCCAGCGACGTAGCCCGTTCGCGGCGCAGGCACCTGGCGCACATACTTGGCCGTTTCCAGACGCGAGGGTTCGACGGTGTAGGCCACGTCGCCGCCTTGGGCTCCAATCCACTCGCGGAACTTGGACAACGCGCGCTTGCTGTCCAACAGGTGCTGCAAGCGTTCTGAGGCGTCCTCTTCGGCTTGGGACTGACCGGCTACCACCATCATCTGGCTGGCGATGGTCAGACAGTGTTGGCGGAAGTCCGTTGGTCCCTTTCCTCCCAGCGTCTCCAGTGCTTCCTTCAGTTCGAGAGCATTGCCCACCGCGTGACCGAGAGGTTGTGACATGTCCGAGATGACCGCACGCACCTTGCGTCCCATCTTTGTGCCGATGTCCACCATCAGCTGCGCCAGATCCAGGGCCTCTTCTTCCGTTTCCATGAACGCGCCGTGGCCCACCTTCACATCGAGCACGATGCCGTTGGTACCCGCCGCAATCTTTTTGCTCATGATCGAGCTGGCGATGAGGGGCAGGCTCTTGACTGTGCCGGTAACGTCGCGCAGGGCGTAGAACTTGCCATCCGCCGGGGCAAGATCAGCCGACTGGCCGGTGACCACGATGTTGGTCTCTGCCAACTGGCTGAGGAATTCGTCAGTAGACAAGTCTGCCCGGAATCCTGGGATGGACTCCAGCTTGTCGAGAGTGCCACCGGTGAACCCTAGACCGCGACCCGACATCTTGCCCACAGCCAGGCCAGCGGCCGCTACCAAGGGTGCGACAACAAGCGTGGTCTTGTCACCCACCCCTCCGGTTGAATGCTTGTCGACCACAAACGGTGCGACGTCCCCCAGATCCAGCTGGGTCCCAGAGCGCACCATGGCCATCGTCAGGTCGATGGTCTCCTGCCGGTCCATTCCCTGGAGGACAATGGCCATCAACCAGGCGGCAGCTTGATAGTCGGGAATTGTATCTTGGGCAAACCCCTTGACAAAAAAATCGATCTCTTCGGCGCTAAGGACTCGCCCGTCCCGCTTCTTTGCAATGACATCGACAGCTCTCATGTGCTCCTCCACCGGCTCAGTATAGCACAAACCGGGCCGTTGTAAAAGTTCGTTGGACTGTGGTATAATGTATGGTGAGGAGGCAGACATGGCATCCAGAGTCCTGATTGTGGATGACGAAATCAACCTGGTCTATGTGATGCGCCAGGCGCTGATGCTCACCTTTCCCGGGTGCGAAGTGGACATGGCTCATTCGGGTGAGGAAGGTTTGAGCCGTCTGGCAGATCGCAGCTATGATCTGATCATTGCTGACTTTCGAATGCCAGGCTTTAGTGGTTTGGATCTGATCAAAGGGGTGCGCTATCTCGATGGCACGGTACCCATCATCCTCATCACTGGCTACGGGTCGCCGGAAATACAGGCCGAGGCCGAAGAATTGAGCGTCAACGAGTACATGGAGAAACCATTCGACGTCGATCGTATGCTGTCTACCGTTGGCCGCCTCCTAAAGCGTCCG
>JASFOV010000048.1:0-14442 GCA_050116355.1 Anaerolineae bacterium | reverse complement strand
CTGGGGTAAGTAGCCGGCATACTCCTCGAGATAGGCGTCCAGGATGTGGCGCGCGGTATCCAGGTCGTTGATGCAGGGATCGAACAACAACGCCTGCCAGGCCGCCTGCCGGTCGCCGGTGGCCGCAGCTTGGACGGACAGGCTGGCCACCGAAATCTCGCGCCGGCACAGTTCGGCGATGACTTCTGGCAAGGCGCCGGTGTTCAGACCCTGGATACCGGAGCTATCTACCAGGGCAGGCACTTCTACAATGGCGCCGGCTGGCAGGTTGGGGACGTGCCCCTGGTTGGCTATGTTGATGGCGGCACGGTAGACCTGCTCGCCCCCCAGCAGCCCGTCGATGACCTCAATGGCTCCCTCGCTGTCCACGTCGCGTAGGGCGTCGAGGGGCGCATCGCCTTGGGACATGGCCTTGATGGTCTGCCATTGCGTTTGACGATGAATCCGGGCTGCCTGCCAATCGTAGAGGTAGAGATTGTATTTCTCCCAGGGCCGCGTCTGCGGATCGTGACACCAAGGCAAATACTCAGCCAGGTGACTGTCGCCAGGCACGGGACAGAGTCCCATGGCACGGAACACCGTACGGGTCAGGGGTTCAAAGCTGGCGGGCAGTTTCATGAAAGCCTGACGAAAGGCGGGATACAGATCCTCGCCGGTGCGCCGGTCGCGCAGATCAAGGATCCAAGTGAAGTGATTGAGCCCGGCGGCCTTGATGTCTACCAGCGGCTTGACCTGGTGGGCCACGTAACGGGCTTTGGACCACAGGTTGGGGTGGGCGTCACTACTGACACCCGCCGGGACGTCGATCCCCAGTTTTCCGGCCAGGGCGACGCCGACCAGCATAAAGGCGATGTCGATCTGGTGGCACAAGCCCACGCTCTGGATGGTGGTGTAGCGACTGATGGCTAGCCCAAGGCGTGGTACGGGGTTGGTAAAGTTGATGAGCCAGGCATGGGGGCAGAGTTCCTCCATGTCGCGAGCTATGGCCAACATCTCTGGGACCTGGCGCAGGGTGTGGGCCAAGCCACCCGGACCGCCGTTCTCGCCGTACGGCTGGCGAACGCCGAACTGGAGCGGGATCTCCCAGTCGCGCTGCCATAGCCCCTCACGCGGGCCCACTTCGATGGCGACAATGACAAAGTCGGCGCCGGGTAGAACTGCACGGCGCTGGGTCGAGCATTCTATGTTCAAGCCAGCGTCCCACTCGCAGTTCAGACGGCGAGCCAGGGCATCGATGAGAGACAGGCCCTCGGCATTGAGGTCGACCAGCGCTAGGGTGCTGCCGCGCAGCCGGGGACTGCGCATGAGGGTGGCCAGCGTCCCCAAACCGAAAATGGCGCTGCCCGCGCCGATAATGACAACCTTGGGTTTCATGTTCATTTCCTCAGGTAGGATGGAACCGGCAGGATTGTAGCCTGGAGTGGTGCAGAAGTCAACCGGAGGCTCCGGCAAGTCGCGTGCTGCGGTCCAGGTTCACGGACCGCCCTCCGCACTGCAGGGAGGGAGGGTTCTGTGACCATTTGCGAACAAAGTATAGGCTAGCAGCAGCGAGTATCCAGTAGCAAATAGTACAAATTTCCTATTGCCAAGATCTGGGTGGCAGGTTATAGTGAGGGTGGCCAGACGGGCCAAAGATTTCCTTTCTCCTTTCTCCTCCTTTCAGAGGGAGCGTCTCGTTTCAGGGGAACGAGACGCTTTCTCTGTCAGGACCTTTTCGCTGTCGCGTACCTACGCCTCGTCCAAAGCCTGACCATAGCTGAACAGATCGCCGGCCTGGTAAATGTCCATCTGGACGGTGGAAAAAGGCTCGATCTGGAACGTCTGCTCGCCATTCAGTACCATTTGGCCAGCCTCCAAGTCGATCTCGATCTGGTCCCCATTGCGGAAATGATGGACCTTCTGAGTCAAGTTGGACATGGCCACAATGGGAAAGCCGCTGTTGATAGCGTTGCGCTTGTAGATGGCGCCGTAGCTCTCGGCGACGATGGCGCCGATACCCAGAGCCCGGAAGCAGTCCACCGCTTGTTGGCGACTGGACCCCGCTCCGAAATTCACCCCCGCTAGCAAGATGTCGCCCGGTCGCGCCTTCTGCGCGAAATCCTCCCAGCCGATCAGATTGTCCAGGGCATACTGGCCCATTTTCTCTAGATCGGTGATGTGCAGATAGCGGTTGTGAAAGATCATGTCGGTGTCAATATCGTCGTACAGGCGGCCGTCCGGACCGGCCAGGACCCAGATCCGGCCGCGAATTGTTGTTGGTTTCATGTTCTTCTCCTCCTAGCTCTGCGGGACGGTGATCTCGCCGGTCAGGGCGGCCCAGGCGGCGACGGTGGGGCTGGCCAAGTAGTTGTGCCCTGGACCCTGCTTGCCGGCAAAGTTGCGATTGCTGGTGGACACCTGGACCTGTCCCTCGCCGACCATGCCGATATGGCCAGAGGCGCAGCCCCCGCAGCCGGGATTGCTGACGATGAATCCGGCTTCGAACAATGTCTCGAGGACGCCTGTCCCCAGCATCTGGGCGTACACCTGGCGAGTGGCAGGCACGGCTGAGGCGACCATGCCGCCGGCAATGCGCTTGCCGCGCACGATGTCGGCTACGGCCGCAAAGTCATTGTGCCGGCCGTTGGTGCAAGAGCCGATAAAGACCGAATCGACCCGGGTGCCTGCGACCTCGCGCACAGGTTTGACGTTGTCGGGCTTGGGCGGGCAGGAGATCAGGGGCTCCAGCGCGGCAATGTCGACCTCGATCTCGTGGGTATAGACAGCGTCCGGATCGGCGTACACGGCGCCGATCTGTGCGCGACCGGTCCGCTGGCGGCAGAAATCGAGCACCTCGTCCGAGGGCGGGATGAGGCCGATGATCCCACCCATCTCGGTCATCATGCTGGCTAGGGTGATGCGTCCGGTGAGGTCCAGCGCGTCGATGGCGGGTCCGTAGAACTCGACTGCCTGGCCCAAGGCGCCGCTGGCACCCAAGACCCGGAGCACTGCCAGGGTGAGATCCTTGGCGGTGCAGGAGGGTGGGAGCTGACCCTTGACTATGACCTTCATCGTGTGTGGCACTTCGAACCAGGTCTTGCCGGCCCTAAACGCAAAGGCGATGTCCTGATCGCCCATGCCCTGCCCGAAAGCACCGATGGCGCCCAAAATGTTCAGATGACTGTCGGTTCCGACAAAGGTTGAGCCAGGCCAGGTCAGCCCGTACTCGATGGCGACGTGCGAGCCGATGCCCATGTCGACATCAAAGACGCGCACGCCCTGTTCTTTGGCCCAATCGCGACAGATCTGCTGGTTGACGGCGTAAGGGATATTGTTGGCAGGAGTCACCAGATCGAAGGTGAAGAAGGTCTTGGTCACATCGTCTACGGGGGTGTTGCCGTAGTGCTTGCGGTAGTTCTTGACCACATTGGCGCCGCCAAAGTCGCGGGCCGTGCGCGCGTCGAGCCTCATCCAGACGATATCGCCGGCCTTGACCGGTTCATCGGAATGGGCCTGGATAATCTTTTCGATCATTGTCTGTCCCATGGGTCTTCTCCATTTCCACTATGTAGTCTGAGCGGAGGGGGTCCAGCCCTTCTGCTCCGCCCGTGCTTTAACCGCGGGTTTGCCCGCTCATCTAATCACAGAAGTACGGATTCCGGATCACAAAGTTGAAGGTGCGGCCATTGGGCAGAGGCGCGCTCTGGGTTGAGTGTGTCGCCCAGAAGTCGATGTCGTCTGTGAACTGCCGAACCAGGTGTCCCAGCCCACCTTCGCGCCACTGGCCAGCCTCAGTGATGGGCCGGTCGCCCAGCACCGGCTGGAAGATGAACATATCTGGCTGGCGCTTCAGGACCAGGTCCGTGTCATACTTTTCGTGGCCAGCAAAGCCGCTGCCCAGTTGCGGTTGGGCCATGTGCGCAATCTCGACTTCGTTGAGGCCGAACATGTCCACAATCTCAAAGTCGGGCGCATAGTAGGGCAAGGCCCCGGCAGCGTAGACGGCCAGCTTTTTGTCCGCCGGGCAGTGTTCGTTCAACCACTGAGCTATGGGTTTGGCATCGCGCACCCATGGCTGCTCGGTTTCGACAGTCGGGGAGGTGTAGGCGCTGGCGGGCAGGACCAGCAACAGGCCAGCCACGGCCACAGTCGCGGACATGCTGCGGCTTAGCCGGGGCTGCAACCGCTGCCAAGCCGCCACCAGTCCGTGGGCACCCAGCACCACGGCCACGGGCAGCACCGGCACCAGGAGCCGGAAGCTGACCATCCAGTCGCCGCCGACCAGGCTCAGGTATAGCAGATACAGGCCCAACCCGGCGGTGAGGAAGGTCCATTTGCGGCCGAACGGTTGCACCAAGCCCAAGATTAGGGGGATGGTGAGCGCCAGCAGGTACTGCAGCGCGGCCTCACCCAGGTAGCGCAAGCCACGTTGCCACTGGTCCAGACTGAACCCCACCTTGGCATAGAAGGTATTGGGCAGGGGATAGCCGTAGTAGGTCCAGCGCCAGATGAGGTGTCCGGCTACAGGCAGCGCAAAACCAGCAGCGAGCAGCGCCAACCGCCGCCAGGCACCAGACCTGCCGCGCAACCCGTCAACGGCGCAGAAGAGCAGCGCCAGCCCGCCGAACAGGGCTCCTTCGGGGCGAAGGAGGGTGAGGAAGGCAAAGAGCAAGCCGGTAGGTAGGGGCGGCTTGCCGTCCAAGAAGGCCCAGGTCGCCAGGATCAGCAATAGGCTGAAGGGTACCATCTCCATTGCCGAGCCAGCCCAGACGGCATAGCTGGTATTCAGGGCTAGCATGAGCGCCTCGAGGCCGTATAGGCGCAGGCCTAGGGAGCTCGAAAAGAGCGGGAGTAAGGCAGCCGTGACCAGGGCGGCAGCGAAGCAGAGGATGGTCGCTGTCTGAGAGATCGGCAACCCGAGAGCGCCCAGCGCACCCAGCAGGAACACCCACAGCGGCGTGGTGTAGCCCTCGACTGGCTGGCCGGGATTGAATACCGGGCCCTCCCCACGGGTCAGGTTGTAGGCGTAGCGGAACGAGATGAAGGCATCGTCCGGCAACGACTGTAAGGCGAGCCCGTGGAAGGTGAGAATGAGCACAGCCAAGACGGTCAGACCGAAGGTGATGCGGGCTGACCGCTCTGTCTGTGCCCAGGTTGTTCCAAGCCTAGCGATCATCCAGACTGCGCTCCGCCGGCCCGTCGTATTCCTGAGCGGTGGGGCTGATCTTGCGCATGGGTCGTTCGCGGGTGATTTCCTCGTGCACCTGGGCGGTAAGCCCCACGGTGCGACTGATGGCAAAGAAGCCATTGCCCAGTTCTGGGGGAAAACCCAGTTCGCAGAGCACGGCTGCGATGCCACCATCGACGTTCATAGGCAGGTCGCGGTTCAGGGCTTCTTTCATCGCAGCACGCAAGGCGTGGGCCATCTCAATATACTCGCCGGCCACGCCGGTCTCTTCCGCCAAGGCAAAGAGGCGGGCTGTGCGCGGATCGTTGGTGTGGACCCGGTGACCATAGCCCGGGACGCGCATCTTCTTGGCGCGAAACTCGGCCATCTTCTCGTGGGCAGCGGTCTGTGCATCCAGCCCGGCTTCCTGTTTGTAGGCGACCAGCTCGATCAAGACTCTCATACAACCCTCAATGGCGCCGCCGTGGTATTGGTTGATGGTCATGATGCCGCCGGCGATGGAGGTGGTTAGCGGCGCGCCGCCCGAAGCCACGGTCCGGGCGGCCAAGGCACTTGGCGGTGTGGCGCCGTGGTCCACCGATGAGACGAGCATGGCATCCATGAGCTGGCCAATTTCGGAACTGGGCAGCTCGCCCTTGAGAATGAGGTAGACCATCTCACCAAAAGAGATGCGGCCCATCAACTGGTCGATGGGATAGCCGCGGACGGCTACTTTGTTGGGTTCGATCTTGGTAATGGCTGTTTTCCAGGTTTGCTCGGCCATAGTGCCTCCGTTGGATTCTGCCTCTGCTGGATCTGGGGCAGACTCTTCTTGTCGCTGGGTGCGCCCGGTGATGGGCGGGCGCACTCCTATGATCTACAGGTCCAGCTTGGCCAGGACCTCTTTGGTCGCGGTCGGCAGGTCGCCAAAGCTCTCGACAACCGTGGCACCTACGGAGCGCAGGCGGTCCACCTTGCCATCGTACGTGCCACGCCCGCCTTCGATGATGGCCCCCGCGTGGCTGAAGCGGGTGCCGCTCTTGGCCGCCTTGCCGCCGATGTAGGCGATGACCGGTTTGGTCACCTCGCCCGATTCGATGAGATCAGCCACGCGTTCCTCCTGGCTGCCACCGATCTCGCCAAACATGACGATGGCCTTGGTTTCTGGGTCCTGCTGGAAGAGCTGGATCACCTCGGGATGGGGCAGGCCGATGACTGCGTCGCCCCCGACGTGAACCAGCGTGGTAGCACCGATGCCGGCCTGGGCCAGGTAATAGGCTGTGCTAGAGGTCATGCCGCCGCTGCGCGAGGTCACGCCGACCGGACCAGGGAAGAACCAAGAGCGGGCAGAAGCCGCCCGGCCGCCGATCATGCCGACGACGGCCTTGTCGGGACTGAGTACGCCTAGGCAATTGGGGCCGACAAACCGTGCATCCGCTTCTTTGGCCGCTTTGGAGATGGACAACACGTCCCAGATGGGCACGCGATCGGGGATAATGACCAGCAGCTTGACGCCAGCGGCGATGGCTTCTAGAGCCGCCGACTTGACGATGGGAGCTGGGATGTAGAGAACGGAGACGTCAATGGGGCCCGCATTCTCCCATGCTTCCTGGACGGTGTCGAATACCGGCACGCCCTCGACTTGTTGGCCGCCCTTGCCGGGGGTGACGCCGGCAACGACTTGGGTGCCGTACTCGCGCATCAGCTTGGTACGGGCCATGCCCTCGCGGCCGGTGATACCCTGTACGAGAACTCGTTTGGTTTGATCGATCAAGATAGACATAGCCATTCCTCTCTTTGTCCAGCGTATTGGCTGGGGTTCCGTTCTACGGTCGCCGGAAGAGATAGATCAGGGACTGTCGTTGGCCGGTGCACTCTCGAGCGTACATTCGCCCTCATAGAAGGCCCATAGCTCACACCGAACGCCACCGGGAGAGAAACAGTAGCCCGTTGTACTGCCATCCCAGGCCACGATCTCGAATTGATAGCCCTGTTCCAGACAGTACTCGGACGCGGCGTTGGGTAGAGTGTAGGGCCCCGTCGGGACTGGGGCCGGGGTTGGCCGGGCACCGCAGGCCACGGCCAACAGCAGTCCAACGCTCGCAGCGGCGATCCACAATCTCTTCACAGCATTCTGTTCCTATCGTTCCGAGGCCGGGATTGCCGGGAACTTTCCAGCGCCCGTCATTGCGTCAGGGAATCGAGTCCCGGGATGGGAAGCTCAATTCTGCCGCCGCCGGCGCCCTTGAAGAAGCAGTCCACCTCGCAGGCCAAGCACTCGATGCAGCGACCCTTGCGCGCTTCTTCTTGGGTGATGTTCAGGACCGGGAGACCCTTTTCGTTGAGCATCAAGATCTGGGGAGCGCATTCCTGGACGCAGATCTTGGATTCGCAGGTGGCACATAGATTGTGGTCGTAGGTGATGGTGCCGCCGGTCACGGTCTTGAACTGGTAGGGAGCTGGCTCGCCTTCCGAAACCGCTTGCTGCTTGACCTCTGCGCGCTTGGCAGGTTGCTCCTGGATCAGGGTGTGCAAACGACCCGCGCAAAGGTCCGGCGAATCGTCCTTTTTGTAGCCTTCGACGGGGGCGGGGACCCAACCATTGAGCCACTCCAGAATCTCGACCGCCTTGTCCTCGCTATTGCCGCCCAGCCGGATGACAACCGGCACATCGATCTGTTCCTCGAGAAAGGCCTTGACGAAGCCCCGCGCCGAGTGGAACTGCTCTTGGCTGGCCACGCCGGAGCCAGAGCCGAAGTAGCCATCCACGGGACCGGCGGCCAAAACGATGCGTGCGGCGCGATAGACTTTGCTGGCTGGTGGGTTGCCGCTGGTGTCAACGAACGTGGCCAGCTTGTATCCCTGGCGCATGATGGCATCCATGCTCATCATCGAGCCGCCGCCGCCGGCACCGTGGAAGCCAATATAGCCATCGCCCCTCTCAAAGTCCTCGGCCATCTGGATGAAGTAGAACGTGCCGCGATAGTCGTGAGCCTCTACCTCGTAGGCGATCTTTTCCAGCTCGGTCGGGGGCCGGTCGTACTCGCGGGCGATGGTGATGCCCAGATCTTTGTGTCGGAACACACCATAGTCGTCCACCGTAATGCGGCAGTCGGCCGCGACCACCCGGCCGTCGGTGAGCTGGACCAGGGGATTGATCTCGGCGGCGCGTGCATCGTACTGCTGCGCCACCCGGAAGAGCTTGGTGAGGATGCCGCCTAGCTGAAGCTGTAGTTTGCCGCTGATGCCTGTACGGCGAACGAGGTCCCGCCCTTCAAAATCGAGCAGCCCGGTATCGACGTCGACGTGCATGCGGGCCACCCGGTCGGGGTTGGCCGCGGCGATCTCTTCGATGCCGGTGCCGCCCACACTAGAGAACATGATCAGCGGTTGCTGGGCGGCGTCATCAATGATGACGCCGGCGTAGAATTCACGGGCGATCTCGAGCCGTTCCTCGACCAGGACTTCTCGAACGGTAAAGTTCTTGATTTTGAGGCCGATCATATGGTGGGCTGCTTCTTCAGCCTGGGCCGGGTTGCTGGCCTTTTTGATGCCACCTAGGCTGGCGCGGCCTGTAACCCAAGCTTGGGCCTTGACCATGACCTCGCCGCCCAGTTCCTCCGCGATCTGGCGCGCCTCGGCGGCCGTCCGAGCCACACCGCCTCTTGGAACCTCAATCTTGTTCTGTTTCAGGAGCTGTTTGCCCTGATATTCATGTAGTCTTGCCATCGTTCCTCCAATCGAGCTTGGGTGTCTGGTGTCGAAACTTGCTCACTTGCATGCCCCAAGGGTCATGTCTGTGGTTCGACGACTAGGTTGATAGTTCTCGTCGCATCTGTGTTAGAAAGCTCCGCATGAAAGCCGCACGTTCCCCGGCAATCTGCCGGGCTGTGTCGGTGTTCAGCCAATCGTAGAACTTGAGCTGGCGCCGGACCTGATCGCTGGCGAAAAGCGACGGTTGCTGGATGTCGTCAAGATCGAAAGGCGCATCCAAATCAAGGATCGCACCGGTATCGTAGGGCGGCCGGTGTGCGTTGCTCATGTAGGCGCGCATGATGCCGGTAGCCCCCAGGGCATCGAGCATATCAGCGTCGCGCAGAATGCGAAGCAGTGGGGTGTCGTCACGCTTGCTATTGTGCCAGCTCACGGCATACAAAACAGCTCTGCGCTCGTCCTCGCTCAGGGGTAGCCCAGCGAGGAGTGGTTCGGCCATGGCTGCCGAGCGCGCTCCATGCTCGCTCTCCGGCCCAGGAAGCGTGCGGCCCACGTCGTGCAACAGTGCCGCTATCTCGGCTAGCACGGGATCTATGCCCTCTGCAGCGGCCAGCAAGCGGATATTGCGCCGCACCCGGTCAGTGTGGAGCCAACCGTGAGCCACGGCCTTGTCGCTCTTGACTTGCTCGCGGACCCAGGTTTCAACCGTGATCAATGCCGTTTGACGCTCGGTGGTCATCAATCGCTCTGTGGCCTCAATAGGTCTTCGCCATTGGGCGCCCGATCCGTTATCGCCTCTGCGTGCAGGGAATTCACAAGCTGAATGCAATGTCCAGGTCGGTGGCAATCTGCCGCAGGCTGGCCTCCACCTTGGGTCCCAGAGGGATGCCCTGCTGGGTCCGACGATCCGCCTCTTCGAATTCTTTTTCGCCATGGACGTAGATGCGGTCCGCGCCCTGAGCCAAATCCCCTGCTTTGAGTTCGCGGATCAGCTGGTCCATGTCCGCGGCAAAATCTGCCGCCGGGCGGAAGGCGTCGACCCGCCAGGCGCCGAAAAAGTGCCCAATGTTGGCAGGCAGCGCCTTGCCGGTGGCATCTTTGGGATAGACTGCGGTGAGAAAGGCAGCCCCGGACAACACAGCAGAGAGGATCTCTACCATGAGCCCCATACCATAGCCCTTGTAGCCACTGAACTCTTCGCCGGCGCCGCCGAGGGGCAGCAACCCGCCGCCCGCACGCTTGACAAAGTTGTCCAAGACCCGACCGGTGTCGCTGGTCGGGCGCCCGGTCTCGTCCGTGGCCCAGCCCATGGGGATCGGTTTTTCCTGGCGATGATAAACCTCGAGCTTGCCACGGGGCACCGTGCTGGTGGCCATGTCCATGACAAAGGGGCGCTCCTCACCGGCGGGGACGGCGAGCGAGATGGGATTGGTGCCATACATGCTGTTGCGGCCAAAAGTGGGCACAACCAGTACGGCGGCGTTGGTCGTTGAGATGCCGATCATATCGTGTTCTAGGGCCATCATGGCATAGTAGCCGGCGATGCCATAGTGATTGCTATTGCGCACAGTGGCAAACCCGCAGCCGTAGTCTTTGGCTTTTTCAATCGCCTGGGTCATGGCGCGGTGGCTGACCGGCTGTCCCAACCCGGCCCCCGCGTCTAGGGTTATGGTGGTAGGCGTTTCCACTATTACCTTCTGCTCGGGCTTTGCCACCATCACGCCGTCTCGTAGGCCGTTCACGTAGCGGGCCAGCCGGGCTACACCGTGGGAGTCGATCCCCCGCAAGTTGGCCTGGACCAACACGTCGGTTGTGATCCGGGCATCCTCGGGGGAAACGCCCATCTCTTCGAACACTTGCACGCAAAAGCCGGTCAGGGCCTGTGCGTCGACTACCATGCCTGTCTCTTTCATCTCTACCTCCCTGCTTCGAATTTAGGGAACAAATCAAAATGGGGGCAACTGGAGCGCGTGGTGCCGCTGCTCTGTGTCCCCCATCAACCTATCCTTCATCCATGGGCCCCATTGCCCTGACATCCTGCCGGTTTGGTGCTGTTATGGAGCACCTGTCGGCATGGTTCTGCTGTCTGGACGCCGCTTAGGGCCGCCGGAATCGCTCCTCCAGTTCTTCGAGCATGGCCGCCGCTTCGACCAGCTTGTCCAGCGGGTTTTCGTCGCCCCGGAAATATCGGTAGTCACAGGGCATAATGTCCAACGTCTGGACCAGATCGGCGTGGTAAGCCCCTACCGTGGAAGGACTGACGCCATACAAGTCGGCTATCTCGCGCTGGGTCAGCTCGCGGAAATTAATCTTGCGGATGGTGTAATCCAGGGCCGAGGCCCACGTTTCTGGTTTGCGGATGATGAGCGGCCGGCGTCCGATGCAGATGCGATACTCGAGCCACATTTGGACGGCAGCCCCAACTTCTTCGAGGGGTACGTCCTTCTGGGTCATGTGCTCGGTCACCAAGCTTTCCACCTGGTCCATGCCCTCACCAAAAAGGTGCTCGAACCGCTCGGCCAAATCTTTGTCGGGCTCGAAACGGATGTAGGAACCCAGCGCGCGCTTGGAGGCATCGAAATCGCCCACGCGGGCCAGCGTCCGCGCCAAGTTAAGGTGATAGTCCGGCTCCTCGGGCGCAAGCCGGATCGCCTCGTTGAAGGACTTGATGGCCTCTTCGAGGTCCCACCGTTCGTATTGCTGCAACCCTACCGCGTTTGTCTTGCGAGCCTTTTGTAGCGTTGCCGAGGGAGGCGTTTGTTTCTTGGCCATGATCTCATCCTCCAGGCTGAACCCTTGCCGCTGACCAGATCTGTCTGGTTAAACGCATTATAGCATGGTCGCAGGAGAATCGCCAATTCTGGTTCACGTACTGGCTGGCTCGGCGACCGCGGATCGCTGTTCGGCCTCAAGGACCTTGTTCAGCGCGGTAATCGACACTTCCAGCATATCCCTATCGGGCTCACGGGTTGTCAAGCGTTGCAGAGCCAGGTTGGGAGCGGCGATGAGCCGGATGATGGCCTTGTCGCGGTAGCGGTTGGTGAACTTGATATACTCGTAGGCGATGCCGGCAATCACCGGGATGAGCAGGATCCGCGACAAGATGCGCCAGACCAAGGGCGGGCTGCCGAGCAGAGAGAAGACGAGGATAGAGATGACCATCACCGACAGCAAAAAGGCGGTTCCGCAGCGATAGTGGGCTGTGGTGAAGCGGGCGACAGACTCGGGGGTCAGGTCCGCGTCGGCCTCATAGGCATTGATGGTTTTGTGCTCAGCGCCATGATAGGCAAAAACCCGCCGGATGTCGGGCATGAAGCCGATGAGCCATATGTACAGGACAAAAAGGAGCAGGCGGATGACGCCCTCGATGATATTGACCACTACGCTGGATTCGATATACGGCTCGGTGAGCATGGCCAGCAGCAGGGGGCCGACAAAGAACAGGCCGATGCCGATAGCGAAAGATATGGCCACGGTGCCCCAAGCAAGCGGGCCATTGAACTCGATCTCCTGCTCTTCTTCCTGCAGGGCCACTTCGGCCGAGTACATCAAGGTGCGAATGCCCAACACCAGGGTGTCCCAGAGGCTGGTCAATGCCCGGACGAACGGTACTTTGCTCACGACTCCGGTATAGATATTCGAATTCAAGGGCTCGGTGTGGATCTCGATTTCTCCGTCAGGGCGGCGTACGGCCACAGCCATTTCTTGGGAACCGCGCATCATCACGCCTTCCATGACCGCTTGGCCACCATAGTTCAATTTGCTCATACCATCTTCCGTTTCTAGCCTTTAATCTTGACCTTGGGAACCAGCGACCAGTCAAACTCGGTCATGTGCTCCTCGCCCAGCCGGGTGATTGCGCCCAGGCACCGGCCGGCATCGGAGAGTAGCTGCTCGATGTCGATCCCCATGCAATGTGGGGCAAAGGACTGCAGGTAGCCGCTGCCCCGGCGCAGCAGATAGAGCACGGCGCGGTAGCGGCCAGCTTGCAGGTGATAGAACGCCACGCCGATCTGGAGGATGCCTTGGTATAGTTGCCGGATCGGGCGCGGCTCGGCCATCCAGAGTTCCTCGAGTGTGTCGTGGCATTCAAAGAACTCGCCCCGGTTGAATTGTTCCAGTCCAACCAAGAGACCCGCAGGTAGTTGGTCCAAACAGGGGTCAGGTGGCATATGTCTCTTGTTGGCTCCTATTCATCTTGGAGGGCATTATACTCGAAAAGGGGGACAAAAGCAAGCATTGGGGTGTGGGCAGGCAAAGCAGCCGACGTTTTTTCGTTTCGGCCTGATCTGCGGTATAATCGTATCTGCAAATCAGCGGCAGTGGAGACTGGAGGACGATGGATATTACCTGGTACGGCCATTCCTGCTTTCGTCTGAGTGAGCGCGGCACGACGATCGTCGCGGATCCGCCCAGCGATGACTTGGGCTACGACCGGCCCCGTATTCGCGCCGACGTGGTCACGATCAGCCATGATCATCCCGGTCACAACAACCGCGTTGGCTTTCGCGGTGGTCCTAGGTTCTTTGACGGGCCGGGTGAGTACGAAGTGCGTGGTGTGTTCATCACCGGTATCATGACTCATCACGATGGCCGGAACGGGGCTGCGCGGGGGCGCAATACGATCTTTGTCTATGATTTTGACGGCGTGACTGTTTGCCATCTGGGCGATTTGGGCCACGTTCTCAACCAGTCCCAGGTGCAGGCCCTCAATGACGTGGATGTGTTGCTGGTGCCGGTTGGGGGTGTGCATACGCTCGACGCAGCCAAAGCCGCGGAGGTGATCAGTTTGATCGAGCCGCGCCTGGTGGTGCCGATGCATTACAAGACACCGGTTGAGAAGGCGCGCTTGCAAACGCTTGACAAGTTCCTGAAGGAAATGGGCACGACGGTGGGGGCGGCTTTGCCAGAGCTCAAGGTGACTCGCTCTTTGATGGAGGATGAGACGCAGGTTGTCGTTTTGGACTATAACCGCCCATAGATGGTGGTGATACTCGAAGCCGCTGTTGCGCCCCGGACGCTGGGACAGAGGGGCTTGTGGTGAAGGGGTGGGCCGAGCTCGCCCCTTTGTGCGTTCTGTGGGCGATCTGTTCCTGTTTGCGCCACTGGCCCATTTGATGTCCCTGGCTGGCCTGGTGGTCGAGGAGGGGGTGGAGCTCAGGATCAACCCGGCCGGGTGGGGCACCCTCCAGCGGGGTGCCGGGCAGGGGCATGAAGGTGTGGGTGTGGAGCACCGCCCCCATGTGCGCCAGGTCTTCCATCAGGCGTACGCTGGCGGCTACATCGTCGGGGGTTTCTCCCGGCAGGCCAAGGATCATGTCGACGATGGGCGTCAGGCCTGCGGCGGTGATGACTTTGGCGGCGCGATGCACGTCGGCGACGGTGTGGCCGCGATGCAGTGTGCGGAGCAGTCGGTCCGAACCGGTCTGAGCGCCGAACAGTAGATTGTCGTTGACACAATAACGGCGTACGAGCTCGACGGCTTCGGACGTGACGGTCTCGGGTCTCACTTCGGAGGGAAAGGTGCCAAAGTAGACCTGTTCCTTGCCGACCAAAGCGGCCATTTCCCGGAGCAGCCGTTC
>JASFOV010000047.1:0-14474 GCA_050116355.1 Anaerolineae bacterium | reverse complement strand
GCGAAGCAAACCCCAAGATGGCATAAGGAGATTGCTTCAATCGCTCCGCTCTTTCGCAATGCGCCGTCCCGGCATCGGGGACGACTTTGCAACAGCCGTAATGGATGCAACTCGTGCAGTTGTGTGTTGTACTGCAATATGGTAGAATAGTGCAAACCATTGAGCGGGTGATGGGTATATCATACATGAAATTGTCCAGAAGGGTGGGGCTCTGCGCTCCACCATCTGACCAGCAGCGGAGTGCGGAGAGGCACACCCCAGGTCCACTGGTCGCCGCGTTGCTCTTGGCCGTGGTCGCCAGTCTGCTGGTAGGCTGCGGAGCCGTTCCCACGCCCGTTACCGTCGCAACCACTACGCCGCCGTTGGCGCCCCCGACGCCAAGCCCCAAACCTACCCTCCCTGCGCTGGCGACGGTGCCCGCGGTCGCGGTTTCCAACCCACCGCGGAGGACAGAGACTGTGACAGCCGCAGTGACGGAGGCGACCGCTTCGCCTACTCCATCGCGGACGCCGACCGCGATGCCGATCGACACGGTTGCTCCGACCCCGACCGACATGGTTACCCCAACCCCGTCCCCTACACCGACCGAGGCGGTCGCGGCCGCGGCCAGCCCATCGTCTGTGCCTGCGGAGACAGCCGCAATTGCAGCCGCGGCCAGTGCAACACCCCAGGACACGCCAACCCCCCAGTTCAGTCCCACGCCGGTGGCGACCACGGAGTTCACCGAGGACGTGGTGCACATTCTGCTCATTGGCGGTGACAGAGACTATGTGCTGGATATGAACACCGATACCCTGATCGTTATGGTCATCAACCGCACGACCAAGCAGGTGTCGTTGCTGTCCATCCCGCGCGATCTGTGGGTCTATATCCCCACCTATGGTTGGAGTCGCATCAATGTGGCGCACCGCATCGGCCAGCGGGGCCAGTATCCCGACGGGAAGGGACCGGGCTTGCTGGCGCGCACCATCGAGTTGAATCTGGGTATCCCCATCGACCACTGGGTACGGATTGGCTATTCGGGCTTTACCAACGTCGTGGATGAATTGGGTGGGGTAGAGGTGGTGGTGCCCTGTCCGGTCAACCTGCGCTACAAGCCCCCTACCTCCGAGGTGGAGCAGGAGATCATCCTCCAGCCGGGTGTGCACCAACTCGATGGGGAGACGGCCCTGCGCTACGTCCGTACCCGGCGGGGGGACACCGATTTTGGCCGTGCCAGTCGCCAGCAGCAATTCCTCAAGGCGATCTGGGATCAATTCAAGAGCCCAAACATCCTGCTCAAGGTGCCGGGTTTGTGGTCGGCGCTGAAGGACAGTTTCCGTACAGACCTAACGCTGGGTGATGTCTTGGCCCTAGCGCCCATTGCCCTGGATCTCGACTACCAACATATCCGCAGCCTGTATATCGGACCCAACCAGGTGGAAGGCTGGGTCACACCCGAGGGGTGGAGTGTGTTGCGCCCCATCCCGGAAAAGGTCCAGCAGGTGGTGGCCAGGCTCTATGCGCCGCCCGCCGCGGATGATGCGCAGTCCGACAGGGCCGGGCGGATCCAGATATGGAATGGCACCAGCCGGCCACAACTGGCGCTGATCGCGGCTGATCAGCTGCGCTGGCAGGGCTTCCAGGTGACGGATACCAGGCCGGCCGACCGGACCGACTATGCCCAGACGCAAATTGTGATCTTGAACGACAATCCGGAAACGGTGACGGCCCTGGCCACAGCGCTTGGGGTCAAGCAGGAACGCATTATCCAACAGCCCGATCCTGACCAAGGGGTTGATATCCGTGTCATTCTGGGGCAGGCGTACGATCCCTGCCGCTAGCGGCAGGGGCTGCTCCGGCTTACATCACGAATCACCGGGACAGGGGCAGTTGTTGTCTCTGTCGCGGCGAATCAAAATTGGGGCGAGCCTAGGTCCGCCCACCACAAGAAAGGGGAGGGTACTATGGGGCTAGTCTTATGGGTCATCTTTGGTGCGCTCGCGGGCTGGATTGCGAGCAAGATCGTAGGGCGAGACGACCAGATGGGCTGCTTGATGAACATCGTGGTCGGCGTCATCGGCGCCTTTATCGGTGGAGCCATCGTAGGCTTCTTTACCGGTGGGTTCGACATTGGCTTTAACCTGGTCAGCCTGATCGTGGCCATTGTCGGCGCTGTCGTGCTGTTGGCGGTTGTCAATCTGATCTTTGGCCGGAGGTAGAGCGGCCTGAGCTTCGGAACCGGCTCGTAGGGGATTTGCATCTCCCTGGGAGCTGGAGAGGAGTCCGGCTTGGTCTGGGTATCGCCCCTGTGCGATGCGCAGGCACGCGGCCGGCTTGTTTGTGGCGTCTCAATTCAGGAATCCTATCAGGCCAAGATCCGTTCTTTGAAAGGAGGCAGTATGACCAAGACAGGCACCTTCTCTAGATATGGGGTAGCGGTCGTGATCTTGTCACTGTTGCTAGGCGCGATGGTGCTTCAGCCGGTTGCCCAGGAACCGGCGTTGAGCGATAAAGTCCTGGCCGCGCAATTGGAGGCCGTTATCCTGGAAGAGGTGGAGACGGAGGCGGGCATCCAGACCACCGTCGAGATTCCGATTGCCAAGGATACCTACATTGCTTCCAACAAACCCAGCCAGAACTTTGGTGGGGCCCGGGAGTTGCGCGTGGGCTACAATCTAAACGGCGATGGCGCCCTGCGCTCGTTCTTCCAGTTCGATGTCGATAGATACATCCCCGACCAGGCGATTATCGACAGCGCCTTGCTGTACATCTATGAGTACAGTTACACGCCATCCGGCGACGGAGCGATGGACGTCTTGGGCCGGCACCTGCTCACGCCCTGGGACGAATATCAGGTGACGTGGAACAGCCACCAGCCTGACTGGGGCGCGATCACGGGCTACGCCTCAGTGCCGGCTTCTTTGGGTTGGCAATCGCATGATGTCACCGCGCTGGTCAAAGAGTGGCAGAACGACACCCATGCCAACTACGGCATCATCGTCATTGGCGATGAGAATGTACAGGAGCGGCAGCGAACCTTTTATTCGCTCAATGCCAACAACGGCAACTATCCGCGCCTGGTCGTCGAGTATACGCTGTTTGTCGACACGACGCCGCCCGTGGCCACGGTGAATCCGCTGCCCACCTGGTCGCCGACTACCTTTACCGTGACGTGGGGCGGCTACGACCCGGGCGGCAGCGGCATCGCCTACTATGATATCCAATACAGCATCAACTATGGTCCCTGGATGAACTGGAAGGAGCACCAGACGGGGACCGAGGCTGCCTTTACCGGCGGGATCAATGGCTCTGTCTACCAGTTCCGGGCGCGCGCGGTCGATAAAGTGGGCAATGTGCAGCCCTGGGGCGCGGCGCAGGCCCAGACGCGCGTTGACACGATCCCGCCTGTTGCTACGGTCAATCCCCTGCCCGACTATACGCTGACCCAGCAGTTCTACGTGACGTGGGGCGGCACCGACAATTCGGGGGGATCGGGCATCGCCCGCTACGACGTGCAGTACCGGGTGAACGGTGGCATGTGGGAGCAGTGGCTAATCGGCACGACCAACACGGCGGTTCTATTCACCGGTGCGCAGGACGACGGGTTGTACGAATTCCGGGCGCGGGCCATTGACGGCGCGGGCAACGTGCAACCCTGGAGCGACAACCCCCAGGCCCAGACCTATGTGGACACGACCGGACCGGTCTCCATCGTCAAGCCGTTCTACCCAGCCAAGACATCCGACTCGAGCTTCACGGTCCAGTGGTCGGCCCTGAGCCTGCCCGGCGCGAGCATCCAGTACTTTGACGTGCGCTATCGCTTCCGCGATGGGCCGTGGATCCAGTGGCTCACCGGAACCCAGTTGACCAGCGTCCTATTCGACCAGTTGAACACCAACGATGGCGCCTACCTGTTCCAGGCACGGGCCATGGACAGCAACGGCCGGTTGGGAGCCTGGTCCGATCCGGGCGCCACGATGTATGTCGATCGGAATCCGCCCTTCATGACACCGGTCGCTTATATGCCAATCGTCTCCCGGTAGACTGTCGGTAGGGCGTAGCAACCCTGTATTGAAAATGATGGCAGCGCAGCCCTGCAGAGTCGCCTCAACTTTGCAGGGCTGTCTGTCATATCTGATCCAGGTCCATCTTGGATCGCGTCCGGCCCGGTCGGGTGATGGCCAAATGCCCGGGGCTGGCCCATGCTGAGCCGCTGTGGTCCGGGGCTGTGCCGTGCACGCAACGGGACGGTGTCTTTGGAACTGCCTGACAGGTGGCAGAGTGTAGGAGGATGCAGAGCCGATGAAGAATACGCCAGAGACGGTACGCACCCTGGTAAAGCGAGCCCACGCAGAGACCTATTTGCTCATCATGTTGGTGGCTTTTGCGGGTGCGGTGATCGCGACCCGCTTGTTCTTGGAGCTTACCGGCTATCCCCAACTGGGGAACAGCGTCCTACACATTGCCCATGCGTTGTGGGGGGGCTTGCTGCTGATATTGGCTGCCCTGATACCCCTCGTGGTGGCCAATCACTGGGCGCGGATTCTCAGTGCGGTGCTGAGCGGGCTGGGTGTCGGTCTCTTTATCGATGAGGTGGGCAAGTTCATCACCCAGCAGAACGACTACTTTTTTCCGCCTGCCGCTCCGCTGGTCTATGCCCTCTTTCTCCTGTTGCTGTTGCTCCTCTTCTTTGTCCGCCGGAGGCGGGATGCCGACCCCCGCGCCGAGATGTACCGCGCGCTGACCAGCTTGAGTGAGCTGGTTGACAACAATCTGGACACGCGTGAACTGGAGGCGCTGCTGAACCACTTGGGCCACGCCCAGCAGTCCCCGCAGCCTCAGATAGCTGGGCTGGCGACTGCGATCCATACCTATCTGTTAGAGACCCCAATCCCGCTCCTGCCGGCAACACCCAGTCTCTGGAAACGATTCACGGCCGCGCTGGAGCGCGGGGGACGGCGCATCGGGCGACGGCCCCACCGCTGGGTGATCCTGTTGTCTATGGCCGTCCTGAGTGTGGGCATGGTCATGGCGCTGGTCCTTCCGCTCTTGTCTGTCGTGGCGCCCGAACCCGTGGGCGAAGGATTGGTGACCTGGCTGGTGTCAGGGGATGATGTCCAGACGGCCGGCAGTCGCTTCTGGTTTTACCTGCGCCTGACTCTGGAAGGGATCGTGGGCTGTATCGCACTGGTGGCCATCTACTGGTTTGCGAGGGGGAAGGAGCCACAAGGCGCTCGCGCTGCGCTGGTGGCCCTGCTGATCTCCCTTACGGGCGTGGTGTTGTTGTCCTTCTATCTCGACCAGTTCAGCGCCACGGTGACAGCCCTCGTTCAACTTGGGGTGCTCTTGGTCGTGCAGGCCTATCGCTGGTGGTACCTGCAACCGATGATTCAAGATTCTGAGCCGGTTTGATGGTTCACATATTTTGGTGAAAACGCACCAGGCATTGTCATTCCGAGCGAAGCCAAGGAATCTCCACCTGAGCCAAGACGGATTCCTTCCCTGGGATGCCAGGACGGCGCGTCACTGGCGTCCCTCGGAATGGCTGGCAAGCCGCACCAGACATTTCCACCGAAAACGATGCGGAACCTCCTGGTTCTGTGGTGTGATAGACTGGTTCGCCTACGAGAAAGGACGGCGACCCCCATCCCCGCTTGTTTCCTGGTGCAGATTTGACGAAAGTATGGTACACTGGGGTAAGGAGAGTGTTTTCACTGCCGCGTGATGTATCCCGATTTCTTGAGGGCTAACGAGATGTTCGGGGGACCAAGGTGACAAAAGAACTCAGATCGGCTGCTCGATTCGTCTACCGCCTCGTCGTCCTGTGGATCGTGGACGTGGTTTCGCTGCTCATCACCGCCGCTGTTATGCCCGGGTTCGCAATCGTATCCCTGGAAGGGAATCCGGTGCTGGTGGTAGCGGTGGCAGCGGCTTTGTTGTTGGGCGTGACCAACCTATTGATTCGCCCGGTCATTCTATTGCTGGCGCTGCCCTTGGGACTCATCGCGGTGTCACTGGTTGGCTTTTTCGTCAATACCGTGGTGCTGCTCGTCGTCTCGTTCCTCCTGCCGGGCTTTATCATCGATAGTGTATTGGTCGCCTTTGCCGGCGGCTTCGTCCTGGCCGTGGTGAACACCATTATCACCACCTTCTTGACCATCGACGACGAAGGGTCTTTCTACGAGACGCTCGTCGAGCGGCTGGCCAAGCGCACTCCTTTTCAAGGCGAAGACGATACCCAGCGCGGGTTGGTCATGATGGAGATCGATGGCCTGAGCTACTGGCATCTGCAGGAGGCCTTGGATAAGGGCCTGATGCCGACCTTGAGCCAGATGATCGAGGGAGAGGGCTACGTCCTGACCCGCGTGGACTGTGGGTTGCCGTCTCAGACCTCGGCGTGCCAGGCCGGCATCCTGTTTGGCGACAACTATGATATTCCTGCCTTTCGCTGGTACGACAAGGATCTGGGCAAGCTGATGGTCTCGGGCACCGACGCCCCGTTGATCAACGCGCGCTATGCGACCGGTCGGGGCCTGCTGCGTGGCGGCTCGAGCATCAACAACATGATGGATGGTGATGCGCAGAAATCACTGTTGACTCTGTCCAATCTGCGCGCCGGCGAGGAGGAGGAAAGGAAACAGCGGGCCCGGGACATCTACCTGTTGATGCTGAATCCCTACTTTTTTGTGCGCACCCTGGTGCTGTTCTTGGGCGATGCGGCGTTGGAGCTGTGGCAGGGATTCAAACAACGGATCCGGGACGAACAGCCACGCCTGAATCGTTTGCACCGGGCCTATCCCCTGTTGCGGGCGGCGACGACGGTGGTCATGCGCGATGTAGCGACCTATTTGGTCAATCTCGATATCATTCGCGGCACGCCGGCGCTCTACGTGACGTGGCCGGGGTACGATGAGGTGGCGCATCACTCGGGGCCCTGGTCAAAAGATGCCTTTGGCGTGCTGCGGCGATACGACCGGGTGATCGAGCAGATCCGCGACACGATCGCGCACAAAGCGCCGCGAGCCTACGATCTGATTCTCCTTTCGGATCACGGCCAGTCCTTTGGGGCGACATTCAAGCAACGCTATGGAGTGGACCTCAAAGAGTTCATCGAGGAACACCTGCCGCGCGGCACCCGGGTGGCGCAGAGCAGCGGCGGCGACGACGGAACGATCTCGGTGGTGGCCATGGCGGCCGAGTTGGAGAATGTCCAGGAGCAAGGGGTTGGCGGTAGCGTGGGCCGTGCGGTTATGGGCCGGGCGCAGAAACTCCTGCAGCAGGGTGCGGAGCGGCGGACCATGCCGGCCGAACTCTCGGACCCGGCCCATGTGACGGTCTGTGGCAGCGGCAATCTGGCCCAGGTCTATTTCGATCTTTACCCGCGCAAGATTACCTTGACCGAGTTGAATGAAACGTTTCCGGGTCTGGTTGACCAACTGGTACAGCACGAAGGTGTAGGCATGGTGGTCGCCTATGGCGATGATGGGACGCCGCTGGTGTTTGGCAAAGGAGGAGCGCGAAACCTGCATACCGCTGAAGTGATGGGGCAGGATCCGTTGCCGGCCTATGGCGAACCGGAGCTGCGGGCTGCCCAAGTGCGCCGCGTGGCTGACTTTCCCCACGCTGGAGATCTGATCGTGATCAGCACGGTCTACCCCGACGGCACGGTAGCCGCCTTGGAAGAGCTGATCGGGAGCCATGGTGGCATGGGGGGGGAGCAGACGGATGCCTTCTTGTTCCATCCCGGGGACATGGATGTGCCGCCCATTGTCAATTCGACTGAGGTCTTTCCAGTTCTCAATGCCCGGCGCAATCTGCCTCTGGTCGCGCACGAGACCACTGGCCAGGTCCAGGCTGAGCCGGTCTATGCCTGGTCGCCGCCAAACCTTTGGAAAGGATTGCGGGAGGTGCGTACCTGGGCCGCACGCGCCGTGCACGCCCTCTTGTTACAGCGCTCCGCCTACCGCGAGATAGTCGCAGATCCGTACATGACCGGCCCGGCGTTGCTCATCGCCGTGGTGGCCGCTGTGGTGTCGGGCCTGGTCGTTGGCTCGGAAGCCGTAGGGATGGTGGTTTCGGCTGTTGGCAACCTGTTCGGCTGGGTGCTGGGCGGGCTGGTTCTGTTTGGCGCCGGTCGCCTTTTGGGTGGAACTGGGAGCTATACGGCTACGTTGCGGGGCATGGGCTTTGCCTACATCTTCTACTTGCTTGACGTGCTGGCCTTGGTGCCCGGCCTCTCGGTGGTGGTACGCATAGGCGTCGGCCTTCTCACGTTTGTGGCGATCTGGATGGCGGGGGTAGAGGCCCAGCAGTTGCGTGGCTGGCGGAGCATTTTGCTGCCGGTTGTCCAGCTCCTGGTAGTTGGCATCAGTGTGAGCGTCATTGCACTCTTATTGAGCGGCACCGGCTATACGATTGAGGCGCTGTTGCGGCAATTTGGTGTGATGCCGACAGTCCCTTGATCGCGGCAACAAGGGTTGTGGGATATAGGGGTGCTGCCAAGTCTCCCACTCGCTCGCGACTAGCCACGGGCTAGTCGCTGGCAAGGGCTATGCATTCGTCAACCGCCGAGCTCATAGCCCGGCGGGAGATAGGGGAATGGACCATCCATTCGATGTCAAGCTCTTTGCAACAACCTGGGGGTAGGTACCCTGCGCCAGCCTGGTTTCGTGCCAAGGGGGATCTATGAAGATTGGTCAAGTTGTGTTCATTGCCCTGGTTGCCCTGCTGTCTGTCGCTATCTGTATCCTGACAGGGGTCTTTGTATATGACCGTTGGGCCGGACGGGAGGCCACCCCTGGCCCAGAGGTTGGGGTAACGGTCCCGCCGCCTGAGGTCGAGGACGATTCGTGGGCGCGTGTGCGGGCGGTGGGCGAAATTGTGGTTGGCACCTCGGCCGACTATCCACCCTTCGAATACTATAGCCGTGACTTGTTCATCGACGGCTTTGACGTGGCGCTGATGGATGAGATTGGCCGCCGCTTGGAGGTGCGGGTCAATTACTTTGATTTCGCCTTCGATCGCCTGGGCCGGGCGCTAGAACTAGGGCAGATCGATGCCGCCATTGCCGCCTTGAGCGTCACTCCGGAGCGCGAGAGCCGGATGCTCTTCTCTGACGTGTACTTTGTGGGCCAAGATGCGGTTCTGGCCCGGGTCGATTCCAGCATCCGCATTGGTGCGCCCGCGGATCTGGGGCCCTATCGCATCGGCGTCCAGCGCGCCACAGTCTTTGAGACATGGCTGCAGCGGGAACTGATAGGCAGCGGTCAGATGCCGGCCGGTAACCTGTTCGTCTACGAACAAGTCCAGCATGCCATCCGCGATCTGCAGGAGCAGCGGCTAGATCTGGTGCTGCTCGATGCCCAGCCGGCGGAAGTGGCAGCCCGGGCCGGCGGACTCAAGATCGTCGGCCGGGGGATGAATCAGATGCGGTTGGCCATTGCCTTCCCCCGAGAGGCGGCGGCGCTCAAGGCTGAGGTCGACCGCGTGCTGGGCGAATTGAACAACGAGGGCTATATCGCCCAATTGGCCACACGCTATCTCGACCAGGATCGCGGACAGTTCCCGCCAACCCCCACGCCCGTGCCGCTGGCGACCCACACCCCTGCGCCCTTGCCCGGATGCACCGATGGCCTGGTCTTGATCGAGCATTTGAACTACGACGATCAGAACATGACGGCACCCCCCGACTTTGCGCCGGCCCAGCCGTTCACCAAGCAGTGGCGGGTGCGGAATACGGGGACCTGCACCTGGGACACCAGCTACCGCCTGGTCTATGCCACTGGCAACAAGCCTGAGGCCAGGATGAGTGGCACGCCGGTGCAGTTGACGATCCCGGTCCGGCCTGGAGAGACCTATGACCTTGTGCAGAACTTGGTCAGTCCCCTCACCGCGGGCGTCTACCAGGGCTTCTGGCAGATGCAGAACGGCATGGGCCAGTCGTTTGGCGAGCGCCTGCCGGTCGGCATCCGCGTAGTCTCGTCAGCCACGGTCACACCCGGTCCAACCCGCACGCCGGTCCCCGAGATCTTTTTCAGCGTTGACCGCACTGCGATCCGGCGCGGCGAATGCGTCACCTTCAGTTGGACGACGCAAAACGTCAAAGAGGTGTATTTCTACGCCGAAGGAGCGTACTGGCCGGATCACCGCGTACCCACGCGGGGCCAGCAACAGGAGTGCCCAGCGGCGACCACGACCTACTATCTGCGCGTCGTCCACCAGAACCATGCGGTGCAGGTCCGGCAATTGCGGATCTATGTCGAGCCCGCAGCCAATGCTCCAAAGATCGAGCGCTTCACAGCCGATCCGCCTGGCCAGATCACGCTCGGCCAGTGTGTGACCTTGGCTTGGGAGGTGACGGGCCAGGTCGACGCCATTTCTCTGACGGCCAATGGCAGTATGCTATGGTCCAACGCGCCCAACGTGAGCACCTATCAGCACTGTCCAGTGGCGGCTGGTACGGTGGCCTATCGCCTTGAAGCGATGGGGCCGGGGGGGACCAGTTATGGACAGCAGAACATCCTGGTTGTCCAGCCGGCGACCGCAACCCCCGAGCCTACCACCGCGCCCGATGCGCCAGTGATCTATTCGTTCGCTGTGGTGCCGGGGCAGATCGAAACAGGGAGCTGCGTCGATATCAATTGGAGTACCGGTGGCGGCACGTCTTTGGTGCGTCTCCTGCGCAACGGCGTGGAAATCGTGGCCGATGCCGGACTTGTGGGACAGGACCAGGATTGTCCCAGCCCGGCGGGCAGCTACACCTACCGTCTGGAAGCCGAGAACGCAGCCAGCGAGCTGGCATCGCAAGAGCGGGTTGTGACGGTCACCGACGCCTCCCCGGAGAATCCGCTGGCCGACACCTATTGGCAGGCGACGGCCTACTGGGACGGGATTCAGATGCAACCCGTCCTGACCGAGACGCTGCTGACGGCGAACTTTGACGCAGAGGGAGGACTGAGCGGATCGGGAGGCTGCAACACCTATTCGGCTTCGTACCAGGTCGAGGGCAATCTACTGACCATCGGCTCGATCTCGACAACCTTGATGGCCTGCGCCGAACCGGTGATGAAGCAAGAGACTGCGTTCCTCGATGCATTGGCCATGGCCGCCAGGTTTGCACTGGAGGGGAACCAATTGTACATCCGTAACCCGGCCCAGCAGGTCGTGCTAGAGTTCGTCGCTGCCGGACCATAGGTTGTGGTAAAGGATGGGGAGTGAGGGGTAATGGACGGCGGACAACCGGCGCGGTAGGCAGAAAGCGTGCGTAACGCAGGCGCCAAGACAGCCCCAGCGTGAGGGTCCTTGCTGGATCGCCTAGTGCGACGGGGGAGGCGCGACCAGCTGCGCCAAGTGATTCAGCTGCTGGCGTGAGCCCAGCGCCATGAGTACGTCCCCTTCGAACAGTTGGGTCGAGGTCGTGGTCGGCACCACAAAGTCCTCCCCCCGTTTGAGCCCCAAGATGGTGACGCCGATCCGTTCGCGGACTTGGGCCTCGCCGATGGTCTGCCCCTCCAGCGGACAGCCGGGGCCGATGACAAAGTCCTCCATAAAGTAGTGCTGCGTGGTGTCGTACATGACCGCTTCCAGGAAATCGACGACGTTGGGCCGGAGCAGCGTCTGGGCCATCAGCCGCCCGCCGAGGCTGTAGGGCGAGAGCACATGGTCGGCCCCGGCGCGCTGTAGTTTCTCAATCGGCTCCTCGCTGTCAGCGCGGGCCACGATCTGGAGGTCGCGCCGGAAGGTCCGGGCGCTTAGGACCACATACAGGTTGCTGGCATCGCTTTCAACGGCGGTCACCAAGCCCTTGGCGCGCATGATGCCTGCTTCCAGGAGCACCTCATCGTCACCGGCATTGCCCTGGACCACCGGGTAGCCCCGCTCTTTGGCCTCCCGCACCGTGCCCGGGTTGTTGTCGACGACCAGCACCGTATGCCCCTCTTGGCTCAGTTGGCTACAGACCTGCTGGCCCACCCGGCCAAATCCACAGACGATGTAATGATCCCGTATGGACTGTATCTGGCGTTTCATTCTGATTCCTTTGAGAACATCGCCGAGCTCGCCGGCGATCACATAGTTGGTCAGTGCGGTGAAGGCGTAGGTGATGGCCCCTACGCCGAGCAGGATCAGGACCGAGGTAAAAAGCTTGCCGGCTTGGCTCAGGGGATGAACTTCAGCAAAGCCGACGGTGGTGACGGTGATGACCGCCATGTAAAAGGCGTCGATCCAGGTCCAGCCCTCTATCAGTGCAAACCCAATGGCCCCGAAGGTGATGACCGCGACAAAGATGAGGCCAATTCGCAGTAGACGCCGTTCAAGACTCATCAGTCTGCAGGGGTCTAATTCACAGTCATCCACTCGCCAGGCTGGAGTACCTGGACCTGCGTCTGGGGCGCCAAGCGGGAGGCATGGTTGGCGAATGCATGGGGTGGTGTGCTGAGATGATCCGCCCACTTCCACAGAGAGTTGGGACCCGGAAAGCGGAAGGAGCCCCAGTGGATCGGGACTGCGATGCGCGGATCCAGGCGGTTCAGCGACTGGGCCGCCGTCAGGGGCGTCAGATGGCCGGTGCCCACCCGGTGGCTATAGCCCCACACGGGCAACAGGGCAACATCCAGGTCGAACTCTTGGCCGACCCGATTCATTCCCTCAAAGAGGTCCGTGTCGCCGGCGAAGTAGACCGAGAGACGGTTCTGCATCACAAAGCTCAAGCAGGAGGACATGGGCCGTGGGATCGAGAAGGCGTTGCCGTGATCGGCGGGCAAGGCGGTAATCTCGACGTCGGCGACCTGGACCTTGTCTCCCTCATTGACTTCGTGGACCTGGACGCCCGCCCAGCGCTCCAGGTAGCGACCGCTGCCCTGCGGTGCGATGACGGTCGTGGTGTCCGGCAGTTGGCGTAGCGAGGGTAGATCGGCGTGATCGTAGTGGAGGTGGGAAAGCAGGACAACGTCCGGCGGGCGCTCCGACAGCAGATTGGGCGCCGGGTTCTGACCGTGGCGCTGCAAAAACAATACCCGATCGCGCAGGATCGGATCGGTGAGCACGCGAAGCTCGCCGATATCTACCAGAACGGTTGCATGGCCGATATAGCTGATGGTTGCCAAAGGAACTCGCTTTCTACGATCGATTCGTGGCTGCCGGTGGCGCGCAATCCCCGCTCCCTACCGCCCAGCCGCCGGGCATTATACCCCTGACTGAGAATCCTGTCAATCTAGCCTGCTGCTTACAAAACGGTTGCTGCAAAGTTGAGGAGGGAGCACCCCCAGGTGCGAGCGGCCGCTCCTCGATCGGGCCGAGTTTCCCCCCATCGAGAAAGAATGCAACAGCTGATCTACCTACAAACTTAAGGCGCTCCTGTACCAAGCGCCACACACCCTGCACTATATCACCCCAAGATTAGCGCAGCATTGGAAATCTGTTAAAGCTGCATAAAAGAATTTCCGAATCTCTAATGAACGACCTCCGTGAGGGTAGCTCCACATTCAACCGTGGTCACGAGCACCACTGAGCCATGAGTGCTTTGGTCGCTTTGGAAGGTCTGCCACGACGTTTGGGTGGCGTCCAACACGGCAAAGGCACCTGAAATGACAGCAATTCTTCGACGGTCCAAAGATGATCGGTAATGCCAGCAGCTATGGCTGGGGTGCGAGACACCCAACGTCGCCGATTGAGTGGCAAATGAATGGCCACGCGCAAGCTATGATGATACGTGCAGAAGTTGTAGACCGTGCCAACCAAATACATGGCCTGATGCAAGGTCGTCGTTTGACGAGCCAGGGCACGGCCGCGGCGCACCAAGGCCGCAAGCCGTGCGCGGAAAGTCGCGTTCAGTCGTTCGATATAGGCGGTGTTGATGGTGCCGCCTCCTTGCGTTTCTGCCACCAAGGTTTGGACTTGAGCCATCGAGCCTTGAACCAGACGGCGTTCCACACCGACCACTCGCTTGCGCACATAGTGCTTGACCACTTGAGCCACGTTGAGATTGTCCCAAGGTCGGAGAAAGGGACGTCCCTTCTGGCCGAAATGAAGGGGTTCACGAAAGACGGCCCGGGCTGCTTTGACATAGGCTGCACAGCCATCCGCACAGAGCAACAATGGACGGCACAAGGCACAAGCTCGTACCTTCTGCATCAAGCACGTAATCAACGTCGTATCACGACAGGTACTGACAGCACCTCCCAGCCAGAGACGAGGCCCAACCTGGATCGCCATCGCCATCCAGACAATCGCCCCTTGAATCTTCACCCGAATCTCATCTCCTTGTACCTGTCCCAAGTCTCGCGGTTGTTCAACCAAATGTTGATGCACTTTCTCACAATGTTCGCCAGACCGTTGCTGCCAACTGACCACGGTACGTTCATCCAGATGGAAAGCGGCTACAATCGCTTGCATCGGACAGCCGTACGCCAACAATGTGACGACGAGGACAAAGAGGTCCTGAGCTTTGTGCAAGCGATAAAACGGTGTGCCTTTCGTCTCGGCGAATGTTTTCT
>JASFOV010000046.1:0-14591 GCA_050116355.1 Anaerolineae bacterium | reverse complement strand
GAGTTTCTGACGGAATACGGCGTGTCGATGGTGCCGATCAACATCCAATTCGGCACTGAGACCTATGAAGACGGGGTGGACCTGGACCGCGCTACGTTCTACCGAAAGATCGAGGAACTGAAGATTCTGCCCACCTCCTCGCAGCCATCAGTCGGGCAATTTGTGGAGCGCTACAAGGCACTGATCGCGGAGGGCGCGACGGACATTATCTCAATCCACGTGACCGCCAAACTAAGCGGCACGCTGCGCTCGGCCGAGCTGGCCAAACAGATGCTGCGCGATCAGGTGCGAATCCACACGTTCGACAGCGCCTGCGGATCGGCAGGCATCGGGTTCATGGTGTTGGAGGCGGCCCGCATGGCCCAAGCAAACGAACTTGTGCCCAAGATCATGGCTCGCCTGGAGACGATTCGCCAGCGGATGACCTTGGTCTTGACGCTGGAGGACCTGCGTTTTGCGCAGATGAGCGGTCGGGTGGGTCGCTTGCAGAGCAGCTTGAGCTCCCTGTTGAATATCAAGCCACTCATCTTGTTGGAGGATGGGGTCATTGATGTCGTCGAGAAGGTCCGCTCCCGCCGCAAGGCGATCCAGCGCATGCTAGAGATGGTGGCAGAGCGAGTCGGCACCACAGAACCAGTGAACCTGGCTATCGTGCACGCCGACGTATTCGAGGAAAGCCAGGAACTACTGGAGCAGGCCAAACGCCGGTTCAACTGCCAGGAGACTTTTGTCGAGAATCTGACGACGACCCTGCTCGTCCACTTTGGGCCGGGCACTCTGGCGGTCGTCGCCTATCGCGTTTGAGTTAGGGGGACTAGCACCCGGCAAGGGGGCCGGGAGGAGGATATGATGAACAAGAAGGAGGTACGGGAAGCCGTGGCGGCCCACGCTGACCAGTTGACCGGCGGGCACACGACGCTTTCGCCCACGATCAGCCGCAATGAGCAAGTGCAGGCCCTGTTGGACATGGCCGAGAACTTGCAAGCGATCTTGGTGCCGGTCAAGCCGGATGTCGATTTCCGGCGCCGACTTCATGGGGAGCTGATTCTACAGGCTCAGCGCCGCCAGAGCGAACCACAGGCCACCCTATTCCAGCAGCATCGCAAAGGAATCCTGATTGGGGCAGCCGCGGTCGGCTCGGTTGCATCGGTGGTAGGGGTTGCTGTCGCCTTTGTGATCCGGTACCGGCAGGGGCGGGCCTCCCAAATCGCTGTTAACTAGGCCGTAGGCACCACGTCCGCCTTCCTGCGCAGCGGAAGGCCTATTTTTGGTGCTATTCTTTGGAATTTTTGGGAAGAACGGAGGAGGTACAACGGAGTATGACCAAGTACGCACGCATCACAGGCTGGGGCAAATATGTGCCCGAGCGAGTGCTCACCAACTTTGACCTGGAGAAAATGGTGGACACCAGCGATGAGTGGATTCGCACCCGAACCGGCATCCGCGAGAGACACATCGCCGCGCCAGGGGAGACCTGCTCTACTATGTCGTTAGCAGCCGCCAAGCAGGCGCTGGACCAAGCCAGTCTGCACCCGTCAGACCTGGACCTGATCATCGTCGCTACATCGTCGCCGGACTATTTTGTACCTTCTGTGGCTAGCATGGTCCAGGACCAGTTGGGAGCGACGCATGCCGCGGCCTTTGGCCTGGTCGCAGGTTGCACCGGTTGGGTATACGGCCTGGTCACGGCCAGCCAATTCATCCAGACGGGGGCCTACCGAAACGCACTGGTCCTCGGCACCGAGCATCTCACCATCGGTGTGGATTGGACCGACCGGACGACCTGCGTGCTGTTCGGCGATGGCTCAGGCGCCGTGGTGCTGGAAGCCAGCGAGCAACCGACAGGACTGATGGCCTTTGAGCTTGGATCCGATGGCGCGGACTATGACGCGCTCATCCTGCCGGGTTGTGGGGGCGCCCATCCGGCCAGCCACGAAGTGATCGACCAGCGCCTGCAGTACCTGCGCATGGATGGACGACGCGTTTTCAAGTTTGCCACGCGGGTGATGGCCGACTCGGTGGCCAAGGTGGTCACGGCCAGCGGCCTGACGGTGGACGATATCAGCCTGATCATCCCGCACCAAGCCAACGACCGCATCATCGAGTTGGCTCGACGCCGGTTGCGGGTGCCGCCCGAGAAGATCATGGTCAACATCGATCGCTACGGCAACACGTCGGCTGCTTCGATCCCGCTGGCCCTGGTCGACGCTATTGAAGAGGGCCGCGTCCAGCCTGGCGACCACCTGGTCTTTGTCGGTTTTGGCGCGGGTCTGACCTGGGCCGCCGCCGCCTTCCACTGGGAGCCCCAGGAACCGACCGCCATCCCCGTGGCCGATTGGCCCATTCGCGAACGAATCGCCGAACCTGTCGCCCGGGCACGCACCGCCCTGTGGAGCGCGCGGATTAGCCTGGTCACCAAGGTCGAACCCCTGCTGCTGCCGCTGTACAGCTTTGCTGCCGGCTACAAGAAGCGTCGCAAAAAGAAGTAGCTTCCATCGGCTCGCCCGCCATGGAAAAGGCCCTCTCCTCAGGTTGGAGGAGAGGGCCGCTGTTTTGTCCGTAGTCGCCAGGGGTGGCCCATGCCCTGACCCACCCATTGGACGTCAGGACATGGCTACGCAGTCGCTGTGGACTGTTCACTCGACATAGATCTCGACGCGCTCGCCGTCCTCGACATCCTCCACTTCGATGATCTTGCCCTGGGCACCGCTCTTGATCTGTTCCATGATCTGGCCGAAATCCATGTCCTCAAGTTCGGGGGCAAAGCGAGCTCCCATCCGGGTACCCACATCCACCAAACTCATAGGCAAGTTGATATTGACCTTATCACGACCGGTTTCGAGATCGGTAACGCGAACGCGAAACCAGCGCGGCGTGCTGGGTGAACTGATGCTCGACCCAGGTGCCCTCTTTTTCGAATCGGCAGGCTCTAGGGCTGCCAGCAACTCGGCCCCCTCGGCAGCCGAAATCGTACCTTCGGCCACCATGTTGAGAATCTGCATCCGCTCTTCCGTCGTAGTCATCTCTATCCTCCTATTCTACTCGCATCCTTGTCTCATCAACCAATATACAGTTCTATGTGCTCGCCGGCCTCGTCATCTTGCACGTCGATGAACACAGGCTCTCCCTGCCGGGCGCTTTCGCGCAAGGCGAGTACCACCTCATCGACACCCGTGTCCTGGAGCTGGGGAACGTAGGGCTGGGCGATGCGCAAGCCCCAGGCCGCCAGCCTGAGCGGCAGCGGAAAACTGAGCGTCATTTTACGCCGGCCCGCCTCGCTGATGCGCAAATGCATCCACGTGGCCCGGCGGCTCCACAGAGCCAAGATCACGACTCCTAATCCCAGAAGCACAGGGAACCAACCGCATAGCAGCCAGAACGCGGCGCCACCGGCGCCATACACCAGGGACAGCACCAGCGAACCCAGCATAAGCGCCGCGATGCCGGCCATCAGTGGATAGATCCAGAAGCTGGCCCACCTGTGTTGGGGACGCGTGGACGGTGCTACGGTTGGCTCCGCCGCCGGCTCTGGGCCCTGCGGTTCTGTACTTTCAAGGGCCTGCAACAGCTCAGCGGCCTCACCAGCACCAATCTGGCCAGACTCGACCATTTTGAGAATTCGCAGCCGTTCCTCGGCCATTGTCCATCCTTCCTACACCAACCTGCTGCAGAACCGCCCGGTTAATCGGAGGCGCCGCCCATCGCCAACCCGGGTACCTCGACCTGTTCCAGATCGCCCGGTTGTGGATCTGGTTCTTGGAGCACGACCAGCCCCACCAGACCAGCACCGACCACAACGAGGCCCGCGATCACATAGATCACTCGCAACGCAACCACTTCACCCAGTGCAGCGGCGAGTGCCATGGAGATCAAGCCAGCCATGGTGGTCAAGGCGTTCAAGGCACTACCCACCCGCCCGCGTTTCAGATCGGGTACGGCCAACTGCATCATGGTCATCAGCGATGACTGAGCGGGTACGATGGCTACGCCCACCAGCATCGAGAATAGCAACAGAAGCAGCGGCATGTAGAGCAATCGCTGGGCAACGCTCATGGCGTCCATCGCCACGCTGCCGTCCTGGACGGTCAACCATGTGGCCAGGGAGAGGGCCGGCGACAAGCCAATCAGGACAATGGCGACGCCCGCCAGAACGATGCTCCAACCAGCCAGATCCTTCTTGCGCATGCGGGTAGCCACAAACCCCAACAGAAGCCCGCCCGCGGCCATGCCCACCCCCTGGGCCACATCCACCGCACCCAGACCCTCTGGTCCCAAGCCAAAGGTCCGCTGCATGAAGGGTACCCAGAGGACATTGATGGCGCCCAAACCCAGTTGCACCACGGACATGCACAGCAGCACACCGACCATGACCCGGCTGCCAAAGAGATAGACGACTCCCTCGCGCAGCTCGGCCCAAACGGCATCCAGCTTGCCACCCGTTCCTTCAGCTACTTGGCGGCCATGCGTCGTGCGAGGTACGGTCATGATCAGGATGGCCAGCGCCGAGACGAAAAAGGTGGTGGAATCCACCAAGAAGGCCACTCGTTCGCCCCATAGTGCAATGGCAAAACCGGCGATGGCCGGGCCGACCAACATGCCTACGGTCTGGACGATCTGCATCAAGCCATTGGCGGTTAGCAGATCGTGCTTGTCGGGCACAATGAGCGGCAACACAGCATTCTGGGAGGGAAAGAAGAAGCGACTGACGCTGGACATCAGAAAGCCGACGACATAGAAGACCCACACTTGCTCGGGCGACTGCACGGTCAAGCACAGCAAGACGAGCAAGCCACGCAGAAGATCGGACACGATCATCGTGTGTTTGCGGTTCCAGCGGTCGACAAAGACGCCAGCCACCGGTCCCAGCAAGAGCATAGGCAGCGCGTTGGAGATGACCGATAACCCGACCAACAGGGCGGAGCCGGTCAGACGCTCGACCATGATGGGAATGGCTAGCCAGTAGAAGTAATCGCCAACGAAGGAGATGGTCTGGCCCAACCATAGGGCCATGAAACTCCGGTTGCGGAAAAGCCGTCTGTAGGTGACCTGGCTATCTTGCATCCTGTGTCCTCAAACCCGGCCTGTGGCTGGAGCGAGCGCCCACCAGAGTCCCTCGCTGACAGCCAGCCGCCGGCATCTGTCTACGGTTCAAAGCCCTTGCCCATAGTCAACAGGGTGCGCCTGTCAACAAAGCCATGGTTGCGCAGCACCTGTAGTACTGCAGACTGCGAAGCATCGACCGTGATCGCGACCGATCTAGAGGGCATCGCGCCCAACAGGTGGAGTGCCCGGCTAACCAAGGCCGCGGACAATTGGCCGGCGTGATCGGGGTGAACAAGGATCTCCAGCTGGTGCTCGCCCCGGTGCGCCGCAATGGTCAAGGCCATCATACCGACCACTTGGCCATCGCGTACGGCGACCATCCGGTAGGTCCGCCGGCCGGCCAGCAGATTGGCCAGCTTTTCGCCCACGCGTGCCCACCAGTCCGGACGATAGTGGCGCAGGCGCAATGGCCGTATCCAACACCGTGCTTCAGCCGTCGCTTGGACGGCCAGCTGGTAGACGTCTCCACCATCAGCCGGTTGCCAGGCTCGCAGCTGGCAGCCCGGCGCCTCGAGGAAAGCCACTGAGGGCACGCTTTCCAACCGCAGATGGACCTCGCCGGCACGTTCTTGGAAACCCAAGCTGTCGTAGAGATGCCGGGCGGGGAGATTGTCAATATAGACCTGGAGGATCACTTCCCGGGCCCCCAATTTGGAAGCTTCCGCGACAGCGGCCTGTGTCAGCTTGCGGCCGATGCCCTGGCCACGATAGTCACTGTGGACAACAACGTTGCTGATGATCCACACCTTGCGGCTGCCCGGTGCCCGATTCAAGCTGACGTTGCCCACGATGCGCTTGCCCTTGCCGCTCTTGGCCGGCACCTGCCAGACAAAGCCATTGAAGGCCTCGTGAAAGGCAGGGTCCGCCTGCGACAACCACCAGAGGACAGGCGTCAGACGCGCCATCCAGCGCATTTCCCGGAGCGCCGCCCGCCCTCTGGCATCCAGTTCCTGGGCAAAGGCCTCAGAGATGAGAGCCGCGATCTTGCCCAAATCCCGGGTGGGATCGAGAGGACGCAGATCGCCTGCTGCCTGTTGCGTTCCTTCGACTGCTGTCGTGACAACCATGGTTGATACCACCTGTCGCTGCCGGATATGCCCCGTATTATAGCACAGCCAGGGAAAATCAACACATTGGTTATGATTTGTCGTGTTGAGGTTCACAACTCGACTCCTACCACGCACCGCAGCCGCTGGTACCCCCAAGCAGCTCCTGAATCACGACCGGCCTCCACCCATCAGAGGAGAGCATCCAAAAGCATTTCGGCCTCTTGTGGGGTGATCTGGCCCTGCTCGACCATGCGCAAGATGGTCAGGCGCTCATGGTCCAAGTCGAGCGCAGGATCGCTGGGCGGCTCACTGGCATCGACCGGCTGTGCCTCGCCGCTATCCGGATCCGCATCTCCCTGTCGCTCCCGGCGGCGTTTCTCCCGTTCGATACGGCGCAGCGCTTTTTCCTGGCGGCGCGCCGCCTTGGCCGACAGGTGGTCGATGTCTCGCTCTAGCCGCGACATGGCCCGCTCGATGGCCTGCTGAGTTTGACGTCCGATGCGGTCCCAGTCCATACCATCTAGCTTGACCTGGAGCCGGGATACGGCTTGTTCGGTTTCCTGCTGGACTTGCTGGCCGATGGCTTCAAAGTCAACGGCCTGTAGGCTTGCTTCCGCCTCACGCAGCTCCTGCTTTATCTGCTCAAAGTCAACGGCTTGCAGGCTTTCTTCTACATCCTGCAACGCCTGGATGCGGATTGCCTCCAGATCGACCGCACGGAGACCAGCCTCGACTTGACGCGATATCTCTTCACCCAGGCCGGCAAACGGGAGACGACCACCACCGAGCAGAACGTTGCCCCGGGCTTCGACCGTGACCTCGGTTCCCCCAGAACCCAGGGTGCCGCTGAGCGTATGGGACCCTTGCTGCTGATCGACGAGATCAACCGAAGACAGGACTTTGCCCTTGGCACTGAGTCTCACATAGGCTGAAGCATCTTCCGCCAGGCGCAGCGCCGCATTGCCCCGGGCACTGAACTGGTAGGTACGCCCCGCGCCCAGCGCACCGTTGAGTGTCAGATTGCCCCCGATCTTGGGGATCTTGGCTCCACCGGTGAGGTTTTTGGCGGCCAGGTTGCCCGCGACCTGTTCGATGGTCACCCTGCCCCCAATGCTGTCCAATGCGGCATTGCCACCAACCCGGTCCGCATCGAGAGCGTTTTCGATCCCCTTGACTTGGAGATTGCCCCCGACACGCGAGATGCGCAGGCGCACCGCCGAGCGGGCCGTCAGATTGCCGCGGACATTCTGCAGATCCGCCTCTTGGACCGACTTGAGGGCTGCATTGCCATAGACCGTCCCGAGCAACCTCAGGGCGGCTACCTGCTCGGCATTCAGATTACCATAGACCTCAGCCACAACTGCCTTTTCGACCCCGTCCAGCCGCAGATTGGCACGAACCTGCTCGGCATTGAGTTCAGCCTGCAGGCCCTTGACCAACAGGTTGGCCCGCGCCTCACGAATAGCGACAGGCAAGGCCGGGGGTACGCGCACTCGGCATGCAGCCCGGGCCGACACCACGGGTCCATCCGGGGTTTCCTCCAGATCGAGGTCCTGCTCCTGACCATCACGCAGCTGGAACAGCACACCAGCCTGGTCCCAGGTCTCGATCGTCACATCCTTGGCCATTTCAACCAGCGCCAGGCAGGCGCCTTCCGGAATCTCCACTCGTTTCTCAAACATCACCCCTCCTACTTGCCCTTCAATAGTTCCACCGCATCTTCGGACGACAGTTCGCCCGCAGCCAGTTTCTCCAAAATCGACTTGCGCTCATCGCTGGAGATGGGCGGCGGTTCCTCATGCACTTCGTAACCCAGCGCCTGTATGACCTCGCTCAAGCGAGCCCGGGCCGTAGGATACGACATGCCGAGCTCGTCCTGAACCCTGGTCAGCTTGCCCTCACAGCGGATGAAGGTTTCGACAAAGGACAATTGCTCAGGCGAGAGCTGATAGAACCGGCCCAGGCTGAACTGTCCCTCCAGCGCTGAATCGCAGTTTCGACAATGAAGTCGAGTCACGATCATGGAATCTTTGCAGACCGGACATCTGCCAATTACAGGGTACATACGTTTCCTCCTCATCATTTTTCACCACTCAAACCGTCCAAGACCATTGGAACTGGGACAGCTACCGCACACCAAGCCTGCCAGCCCACATCATCCGGGGTCTGGCGGAGGAAGGCTTATTGCTCTGCACGAGCGGCCATCCCCTAGCCGGTCTCTCGGTCAGCCAACGATAGCGAAAACCCAGTGCGCTGCAGGTACTCGCCCATAACCACCAAGCACTGGCCCAAGCGGCCCAATGCCCTGCGATAGGACATGGACAGCCAGCCGACAGGGGCGGCACCGTACGCCGCCAGCAATCTCCACTGCTCAGCCTGCGCCCGCGCCTGCTCTCTGCGCAGGGACATCATAGCTTCTACCGTCCGCAAGTCTAGCTGGTACATTTCCTCTACTCCTCGCCAGGACACCGTAGCGCAACCGGTTTCTGACAGTGCGGTCTAGAATAGCGTAGACCTCAAGAATCTTTAACAACAACTTGAGATATTCTAACATATAACTGAAGATTTGTCAAGAGCCAAATTAATATTTTTACATTAAAACTTGAATATCTTAAACTTTGAACCAAATATATGATACACAAGATAGATCACTCGCGCCGCAACAACAAAAGGTGGACCTAGTCGCTCAGAAGGCGTGCACTTTGGCAGGCTCCAAAACAAGCCAAAGCCGTCGATCCTCGTGCAAACTTGACAACAGGCGGAAAGCATGATACGATTGACTTGAAAGCCATTTAGACTGATAGACTCAGGCTAGATTAGCCCGTTTACAATAAGAATTCGCGATCTAGGAAATATGTCAACAGAAACAGCCTGACTTCATACTGTCTCAGTCATGGCTTGATTTGATAGACTCCGCTGTCCCACTATGTCAGCGCGCTGTGCCGGGTGCAACGCTAACGGTGTATGCAATACCCTTGGGGCCCTAGTTGCAAGAAAGGTTTAGAAAGATGCGGCGCCAGCCCGAGATGATTCCAACGCCAGCCAGCCATCGCGCGAAACGCCTGTCTGATGAGATCCAACGGGTGTCTAGTGTCCAGAAGGCCAGTCCCCCGAAGGAGCCCGACAGGCGAGGGGACAAGCAACAACCGGCGAACCTGCAGAAGCTGTATCACGTCCCGGTTTTTGCCGTCCGCAATCTGCTTCAAACACACCTGCCAGGACGCAAGCTGGGGCAACTGCGCCAGGCAGAGCTGATCGCCGAGGTTGCGCGGCTGCCCAACATCTCCGAGGACGAGATTGAGCTGTTGTACGAGAACTATCGCTACGGGGCTAGGTTGTCCTTCTTCCTCTATCTGCTACCCAGTGGGCTGGAACAGCCAGCGATGGAAGAGTACCAAGCCGCCCTGGACGAACTCGTGGCCGAGGACGAAGGCTCTCTCGGGGATGAGATCGTCCGCAGCGAGGATCTTGAGAGCGAGACGTTGTTGGATCAGATCAATCTATTGGATGAAGAGTGGCTGGGCAGTGTTCGTGAGATCCGTTTTCGGTACTTGGTCGCCCATCACTTTCTGAACATTGAGGAGCAACCCGACTGCGTGCTCCAGAGTCGCTACGGCTTTCTGTGGATAGATCTGCAGATGGGATATCTGATCATCCTGGCTCGCGACGAACGCGTCAACCAGCAACTTACGCAAGCCGCTTCCCAATGCCTCCAGGCCATCCCCATTCCCATCCGGTTCTCCAAAGAGCTGCTCAACAAACACTTTTCCATTGAGAAAGCCAAACGCGTATCCCACTATGATCCGGGTACCGGCGTGCGGCAGTCGATCTCGGGGCACGGCTTGTGGAAGGAGTATGAGGACGAGATCCTCTTTCGCGAGCAGCGGTACACGCGGCCCAGCTCACTGTACGACGAACAGGTGGCCGAAGGGTTGAACACGGGTCTGGGGGTTACCTCCAGCAAGGGCAAAGTCTATCTCACCAAAGCCCTGCCCGCCTCGCTCATGAGGGCGTGGGCCATTCAGCGATTGCCGGACTTGGTGCGGGACGTCAAGGAAACCCGGGCCGCCCAACCGGAGTTGTTCAGCCGATCTCTGGAAGAGATCAACCGCATGCGCTTGCCGGCAGCTGGCAGGGCGGCCATCACCGCCATCGTAGAGGCGCTGCTGCGCGGTGACCGCGAAGATCTGACAGCGGTGCAACTCTCGCAGTCGGCCCAGGAGATCTACACCGCTCTGGATGGAAAATACTTTGATCGTTATCTGCGGGCCCAATGTGCCGAGTGCGACGAAACAGCCGAATCGTGCCCGCACTGCGACGGGCGGGACTTTCAATTCAAGGAACGGCAGATCGGGTGCAAGGAATGCGGAGCGGCGGTGTCGGACGAGCACTTTGTTGTCCTGCGCTGCATCAACGGGCACGCGACTGCGGTGCCGATCGCCGATGCCGTCAGTATCGCGCCGAACCACTGGCTGTTGAAACGCATGGCCCGCATCTTTGATGAGCTGGGTCTGTCGTGGGATGCCAAGGCCGACTATTTCCACATCGAAGGCAGTACGCTGTACCGCCTGAACAAAGGCAAGCTGGATCCTGACAACCTGCCACCGCTGGTACAGAATTACATCAGCCACTTCTGGGATGCTGTCAGCGGTCCGGTGCACACAGGGGGCGGCGATATCGTCTCGGATGATTAGTTTTTCGCGGCGCCGACGGAAACCACTGATATGAGGATTGCTCGATGATCAAGAGCTACAAGAACTTTGACCTGCGAGTCAGCGGTCACAGGACCGCAGGCTTTACGGTGCACGCGACTAATGGAAACGGCGGGCAGAGCGGTTCGCAGCCGCTGATCCTGCCCCCCGACCGCTCCTTCAAAGAGCGCCTGGATGCGGTCTTGGCGGGCACAAGTGATGCGAAGGCCATCCAGCAGACGGGTCAAGAAATGTACGCCAGCCTGTTCCCGGCCCCTGTGGCCACACTATGGGCCCGTGCGATCGAAGGGCTATCCGCGGAGGAAGGATTGCGCCTGCGCTTGCACATCGAGCCGGCCATCCTCAACCTGTTCCCCTGGGAATTGATATTCAACGGAGACTATGTGGGTCTGCACCTACGCCATCCCATCGTTCGCTACCTGGAGCCGCAGCGCAGCCCCACGACCCTGCGCGTCAAACTTCCCTTGCGCGTGCTGCTGGCCGGTGCCAGTCCGCGCGATCAGTCGACGGTTGAGGTCGGGGCCCAGATCCGCACCGTGCAAAGCGCGCTGGCCCAGTTACCCGGTCGCTATGAGGTGGATGTCCTCCACCCGGCGCGGCACCAAGATCTGGTCACCGCGCTAAGCCAGGGGTATCACCTGCTGCACTTTGTGGGCCCCAGTCGCTTTGCCGCAGGCAAGGGGTATCTTTTCCTGGAGAACGAGGAGGGACGCTCGGATCCCATCTCTGCGCAACGGCTGGGCCAGATGCTCGCTGAAAGCAACGTGCGCGTGGTGATCCTGGATGCCTGCCGGTCGGCGACGACACCCTCGCCGTGCGTCCTCAATGGTGTGGCCCGCCAGTTGGTCCGCCAGGGTCTACCAGCCGTAGTGGCCATGCAGCAGGCCATCGCCGAAGACAGCGCCTTCGCCTTCGGCCACGAGTTTTACGGCGCCCTGGCCGATGGCTGGCCCATCGATGCCGCGGTGCAAGAGGGACGGCGGGGTATTGTCTCGATGCAAGGGACCAAGTGGCGCGAAGAGGCAGACTGGGCGGTGCCGACGCTCTATATGGGCACGCCGGATGGCCGCGTCTTGACCACCGCCCAAGCCCCAGGCACGCCAACGCTCAAACGGCCGCGGCCGACATCGATGGTCAGCTATTCGACTCGCTTTCATGGCGATGTGCACGGCCCAGTGCATACGGGCGGCGGCGACATTCACATCGGTTCGATCCAGTACGGCGTGGATGCCGATGAGCTGAATGCACTGTTCCAGTCGCTGTACGAGCTGGTCGAAACGCAAGCGCCCCCGGAGAGCAAAGCGGCGGCGATTGAGAAGGTTGACGAGCTGCAACAGGCCGTCACCGAAAAGAAACCCAACCTAGATCGCATGGAGGCCGTGCAAAACTGGTTCAAGAAACATATCCCCCGCCTGGCCGGTGCTGTCACATCGGTGATTCTCAACCCCCTGGTCGGCAAGCTGGTCGAGTCGGCGGGCGAGATGATTGCCGAGGAGTTCAAGCGCCGTTTCGGCCCCTGACCAAGAATCGCCAGGACCAGGCCCCGTGGAGTGGCTGTCTGCCCCGGTGCAGCCGGCGTGTTCGAGCCAGCGGAGGCGGCGCCCAGGGCCCACTTCGACCTATTTGGATAGCGATGTACGCAGGTCTCCAGTTTCGAACCCCGTCAGCGTAATCCTTTCCCCTGCCTTGGCCATTAGGGCTGCTGCAAAGTAGCTTGCCGGATTCTTGGCCATGGGGCCGGGGATCTCGATTCCGTCTTTGCGAGCCGTCAAAGACGGCGTGGCAAACTCCCAAATGGCAAGAGGGGATTGCCGCAGTCGCTCCGCTCCTTCGCAATGCGCCGTCCCGGCATCGGGGACAGACTTTGCAACAACCGTACCTTGGCCATGGTGGTTGCTTGCAGTTTCGAAACTCTTGTGCTAGAATAGCCGTGCTATACGGTCGGGGGTCGTCTAATGGCAGGACAAGGGTCTTTGGAACCCTTTATTGAGGTTCGAGTCCTCACCCCCGAGTTTGCCGGGCCCTTAGCTCAGCGGCAGAGCGGCCGGCTCATAACCGGTTGGCCGCAGGTTCGAATCCTGCAGGGCCCATTGGGAGATAGACTGGCCTATCTTCGAACTTGTAGAGGGATTGCGGTCATGAGCCGGGTATTGGTTCTAAATGCTACCTACGAACCGCTCAACGTCGTATCGGTACGCCGCGCTGTGCTGCTCCTCCTGAAAGAAAAGGCAGAAGTCGTAGAAGCGGCCGAGGCGTACCTGCGCTCGGAACGGATGATGCTACCGGTCCCTATTGTCATTCGCCTGGTGTATTATGTGCGCATCCCGCGGCATTTCTCACTGCCCTTGTCCCGCCGTACGGTGTTGGCCCGCGACCACTACACCTGTTTGTACTGCAACGCCCAACCGGGCAAAGCCAACCTGACCATCGACCATGTACTGCCCCGCTCACGGGGCGGTGCGACATCATGGGATAACGTGGTAACAGCCTGCCAAAGCTGCAATCGCCGCAAAGGGAATCGTACGCCCCAAGAGGCTCAAATGCCGCTTCTACGGCGGCCGTACCGCCCGCGCTACCTGGCTTTGTCGCTGATAGAAGGAACCCAGGCACCCAAAGAGTGGGGCAAGTACATGTATTTTTGAGCGCCAGGCCGGCGCCGCGCGAAGCGGTCCCCCTTGGGTGGACCGCTTTTTCATTGCTATCGATCCGCAAACCAGCATACAATGGTTCTTGCACTCTCACCTAACCTATGCTATGCTAGCAACACGCTATACGGATGCAGGTGTAAACTAGAAAGGTGTATCAGGGGTATGTTTAGAGACAGAATTACCCGTAACTACCAATCGCTGTCCCCCAGCTTTAAGAAGGTTGCCGATTTCATTCTAACTTCGCATCAGCGCGCTGCCTTCATGAGCGCTTCTCGACTGGCCAAATACCTGGGCGTCGATGTAGCCACCGTGACCCGCTTTGCGCAACAAATCGGCTATGAGGGGTATACGGAGCTGATCCGCGAGATCCAGGAAAAGGTTCTGGAAGAGATGCAGGATGCCCGCGCCCCCTTCTCCGAACGGTTCGAGTCGGCCCAAACCCCCTTTGCCCTGACCCTGTGGCGGGATTGGGCCAACCTGGACAAGACGATCCGGAACATCCCGCTTGAGGATGCCAACCGGGCCATTGCCGCCATCCATGCCGCCCGGAAGATCTATTTTGTTTCCGAGGGTGTGGGGGCCGGACTGGCCCAAGCGACAGCCAGCTACCTGAGCATGAGCAAGCCGGATGTGGTGGTGCTCGATCTAGGCGCCTTCGATGTAGCCCTGGCCCTCAAGGAAGCGGGTCCTGAGGATGTAATCATCGGTGTTGGTTTCACCAACTATTCTTTCGCCGCAACCCGTGCCATGGAACTGGGTCGCAAGGTAGGGGCAACAACCATCGGCGTTATCGCCCAAGCCGACTGCCCGATCGGTGCGGTGGCAGACATCTTGTTCACCAGCGCCGCCACTGAAGAAGGATACCTGCCTTCGCCGACAAGTGTCAGCGCTATTCTGTTCGCCCTGGCCTACACCTCCTTGACCAGCGACCCGGATGCCTATGCCCGAGATTTGGTCCGGTTCCAGGAAGCGTACGCCGACCTCACCGAAGGGACCGCCCGGGGTGAGGACGACGTGGTAGACGACCTCGTTGGACGGTTCTAGCTACGCCAACGAGCGGCGCCAGGTCACGAGCAGGT
>JASFOV010000045.1:0-14753 GCA_050116355.1 Anaerolineae bacterium | reverse complement strand
AACCTCAGCCAGCTCGTGTTGGCCGTTGCCCGATACGCCGGCGATGCCAAAGATCTCGCCTTCATGGATCGAAAACGAAACGCCCTTCAGGGCCAGGAACCCTTTGTCGCTGAGGGCGGAGAGTCCGTCCACTTGGAGTACGGGTTTTCCTCTCTCCACCTTTGCTCGCTCCATGCGGAAGATGACTTCCCGGCCCACCATCTCTTTGGCCAAGCTCTTCTCGGTGACGTGCTTCGTCTCCAGCCGCGCTGTCACCTTCCCTTGGCGCAGAACCGTCACCCGGTCGCTTACCGATAGGACGATCGGCAGCTTGTGGGTGATAAAGGGCACGATGGCCAGTTCATCTTCGACCATGGCTTGGATCGAAGCCAACAGCTTCTTCGTTTCCGGTGGGGCTAGCGCAGTGGTCGGCTCGTCCAGGATGAGTACCTTGGCGCCCCGGTAGAGGGCTTTGAGGATCTCCACCACCTGTTTCTCGCCTTCCGAAAGCTGCCAGACCTTGGCCCGGAGATCGATCTGGAAGCCATACCGTTCGCAGAGGGCTTGGATTTCCTCTCCGGTGCGCTTCAGGTTTAGCACGGCTCCGGCGCGCGGGTGACCGAGGATGATATTCTCAATCACCGTGTGGGCCGTCACCAGCTTGCGATTCTGGTGGACCATACCAATCCCCAGATCGATGGCGTCTAGCGGTGAACGGAAGCTGACCTTTCTGCCCCCGACATAGATCTCGCCTTCGTCGGGCTGCAGCAACCCGAACAGAATATTCATCAAGGTGCTCTTGCCGGCGCCGTTCTCGCCCAGGATCGCATGGATCTCACCGGCCGTCACCGTAAAGTCGATCCGATCGTTCGCGACGACGCCCGGGAATGTCTTGGTAATGCCCCTTGCCTCCAGGGCCGTCTGCCCGTGTGCTAGCCCGTCCAGCGATCCTTTTTGCACGTCCATTTTCTCCTCAGGCGCTTTTGAAATGGGCGGATGCTCGGCCAAATCTGCCTTCTTACGATGGCCCCCAGCTCGACAGGAAGGAGGCTCCCTTTTCTGGGAGTATGATCCCCAAGAAAGGGAGCCTCATTTCTAGTGCTTGCTAGGAATGGCCATCTACTAGCGAGATCGATGGAGATACAGGGCTGTGTGTCACTCCAGTATCACCATGCCCTCAAGGTCAAAGTTGAACTCGGCCAGGAGCCACTCGTCCGTTGGCATCTCGCCGGCAGGTTTCACCTCGGTCCCCGCCTCTGGAATGGGCAGGCCCTCCAGGGCAAAACCGGTTCCGTTGCTCACGAATGCGCGCTCCTCGAAGGGATCCCACTCACCGTTCATCATCTGCTCTCGCCTTGATACAACGAGCTCGGTGATCTCCTCCGGAATCAGCGGTAGGGCTGCCGGGCTGATGGCCTCAAGCCCCACCTTGTTGTCGTTCATGATATCGACCGTCGGCAGCTCGGTACCGTCGGCCAACACCATCGTGCTGTCCATGCCCAGATATAACACGGTTTCCGGATTCTGCTCGCCGGCCAGCCAGTCGGTGACGATGCTCTCGTACAGAACCTCCCAGCGAGTGTCAAAAGATACAGCCACCGTGTCTGTGCTCGACCAGCCGTAGAAGCCCACGATGTCCATGTCTTTTCCGATGAACCAAATTCCCTCTTCCTGGGCTACATCCAAGGGGGATCCTGAGTCTGTCTGCTGGGTTAGGACGTCCACGTCATACTGCGAGATCAGGGTCTTGGCGATATCGCGCTCTTCGGTGGGCAGGTACCAGTCCCCAACATATTTGACATAAACCGTGATCTCTTTACCCAGCAGCTCCGCTGCGTCCTGCACGCCGAGGTAGAACCCATTCTGTCGCCTGGCGACCTGGCCCGAGGGGAACGCCGAGACGATTCCGATGTTGCCCGTCTCGGTCAATGCGCCGGCAATCAGGCCCTCCAGGTACAGTGCCTGGTACTGCCGGGGGAAGAATCTGATAAAGTTCCTCTCCGTAGCCAAGTCACTGGCGATCACCGAACCAAAGTACACATCTGGATACTTGTCAGCGATCTCCTGTAGGGGCAAGCCCATGAACTCGGCATTCCCCACGACAATGTCGGCGCCGTCCGCGATCAGCTCCTCCGCATAGGGGACTGTCGCATCCGGTCCCACCTCTTCTCTGTAGACGTACTCTACATTTGGATACTTCTCGGCGATTCGTTTTCCGGCCCGATCGTGAGCTCCGGACCACGTCGTGCCATCAATGATGCTAAAGTGCTCAATCGCCAGCGTAACGGTTTCCTCCGCCTCCGGCGGTTCCTCCGCTTCAGTAGCTGCCTCTTCTACCGCCTCCGTGGGTGCCACCGTGGGCTCCACAACGGGCGCCTCCGTAGGCTCTGCCGTACCACACATGGCGGAGCCCATGACCACTGCGATCAGCGCCAGGCCGATCGCAATCACCCTGAATGCCTTCCGTCCGTTCTCCCAAACAAGTGTGCTGTGCATCTCTTTCCTCCTCCTTTTGTCAATTGTTCTTCGGGAGCGGCGTTCCTATCTAGCCTTCTATGACATGAAGCTTGGTGATGCAGGCGCGGCAGATACCGTGTCGTCCGGCTGAAGTGCTGTCAATTGTACACAATCATGAAAAGCTTGTCAAATCGAAGCCGAAAACCACGTCAAGTAGCAGGCGGAGCCGCTGGCGTTGGACTGGTCTTTTCTTGTCTCCCCCCTTTCTAGGCTTCCTTCTCGATCGCCCTTTTCAGCAGATAGACGATCAGGACGAATGCGGCGGTGATCGCCAGCAGGATTCCCACTTTCTGCGCTTGGGGCATCATCTCCTTGGCCATATCTTTGGCAACCGCGGCTGCGAACTCGGCCTCGGTGGGTGGTGTGTATTTGGCCTCGATCCCTTCTTCCTCCGAGAGGATCCGGACCTGCAGTGCTTTGTTCAAAGACTCCAATCCCTGATCGATCATGCTGCGGCTGGCTGTGTCGATCAATCGCTGGCCCACGCTGGCGATCCGGCCGCCCACCTGCATGTCGCCCTCGTACTGCAAGAGGGTCTTGTCGCCCTCTTGCTCCACCAGTTGGACCTGGCCTGTTCCTTTGGCAAAACCGGGGGTGCCTTTGCCCTCCACCGTGAGGGTGCAGCTCTCCGGTTCCACTTCGTCTGACACCACGATCTTGCCCTGGAACATCCCCGAGACCGGTCCGATGCGTACGTGCATCTCGCCCTCGTATTCGTTTTCACTCACCTGTTCCAGACTCTGCGTCCCGGGAAGCGCGGTGGCCAGCACCTTGGGATCGCGGATGATCTCCCACACTTCTTCCCGCGGCCCGTCAAACAGATAGTCACCATGCAGTTTCATATTGGATTCTCCTTTGAGCATTGGGGCAGGCTGCACATTCTGCCCCTTGCCCGTGCGCCTACTTTTGGTGCAACAGTTCAAATAACCGGTTGGGGCTGAGCGGCATCTCCAGGATCTCCAGACCATAGTCCTGAAGGGCGTCTTCCAGAGCCTGGGCAAAGACCGACGGCACCGGGATCGTGCCCGCCTCACCGGCTCCTTTGCTGCCGATGGGATTCAGGGGCGAAGGCGTCTCCTCGTGGCCGACTTCGATCCTGGGAATCTCGGTCGCGGTTGGGATCAAATAGTCGGCCAGCGACGCATTGAGCAGTTGCCCATTCTCGTCGTAGATTAGCTGTTCGTAGTACGAATTGGCGATGCCCAGCGCCACGCCGCCGTGGATTTGACCATCCAAGATCAGGGGGTTCAGTACCGTGCCGCAATCCTCGACTGTTACATAACGCTTGATCTCGATCATCATCGTCTCTGGATCGACCTCGATGATCATGGCATGGGTGCCATTGGCTGTCGCGCCGTACTGCGGCCCAAAATAGTCCGTCGACTCCAACCCGGGCTCGGTGCCGGGCTCCACTGCGCCCCGCAGGGGATTGGCCAGCACAGCCAGCTCGCCCAAGTCGATTGAGCGCTCAGGGATATCGGCCACGCGTACCTGCCCATCCGCCAGTTCCAGCTCTTCCTCCGGTGTCTCCAGGACTTTGCTGGCCTGCTTGAGGATCTTGCCCCGGACCGAGACCGCGGCCGCCCGGATGGCGTTGGCGGCGACCACGGCGCCACGACTGGCAAAGGTGCCCGTTCCCCAGTGGAACTCGGCTGTGTCACCGGTTACCATCTGCACGTCGCGTGGGCTTACCCCCAGTTGGTCGGCGACGATTTGGGCAAAGGATGTAAAGTGACCCTGTCCCTGCGTGCCGACCCCGGTGGCCACGCTCACTTTGCCGCTGCTCTGTACGGTTACACGCGCTCCTTCGTACGGTCCCACCCCGGTTGTCTCGACAAAGGGCACGATGCCCAACCCCACATGTTTGCCCTCGGCCCGCAGTCGGGGTTGCTCTTCGTTGATAAAGGTCTCGTAGCCGATGAGCGCTGCTGCCTTGTTTAGGGTTGCCGAGTAGTTGCCGCTGTCAAAAACCAACGGTGCAAAGGCCTGGTCGATGATCTCGTGTTCGTAGGGGAAGGCGTCGGCCGGGATCAGGTTCTTGCGCCGGATCTCAAGCCGGTCCATTCCCAGTTCCTTGGCGGCTATGTCCAACAACCGCTCGACGATAAAGATACCCTGTGGCCGTCCGGCGCCCCGCACGGGGGTGACGATGGTCTTGTTGGTGAACACCACCTTCAGGTCCGAGTAGTAATTGGGGACATCGTAGGCGCCCATGGCGTGGCTCTGAGTGTTTAGCGGGATGGTCAGCCCATAGGGATCGTAAGCGCCCGTGTCGTGCAAGAACTCGTGGCGTACACCCAGGATTTGGCCGTCCTTGCTCAGTGCCATCTCGGCAGTATGCACTTGGCCTCGTTCCTGCGTCGTGGCGAAAAAGTTCTCCCGCCGGTCTTCGATCCACTTGATCGGCCGTCCCAGCTGCAGCGTGGCCCAGGTAAGCAACACCTCCTCTGGATAGTAGAGCATGATCTTGGGGCCAAAGCCACCCCCCACAAAGGGCGCGATCACGCGCACTTGGTGCTCCGGGATGCCGAATAGGGCTGCCAGTCCATTGCGGATCGGGATCGGAGCCTGGGTAGTATCCCACACCGTCAAGTGCTGCATCTTGGGTTCCCAGTGGGCTACGATCCCCCGGTTCTCCATAGCGCCGGCCGCACAGCGGTCGATGGTGATCCGGCGCTGGACAACCAGGTCGGCTTGTTCGCGCGCTGCCTCATAATCCCCTTTCCCCTGGGCCAGGTGCGCGGCCAGATTCGAGTCCAGGTCGTCGTGGACCAGGGGGGCATCCGGTTCCAGTGCTGTTTCGATGTCGACCACGGCGTCCAGCGGCTCGAGCTCGGCCCAGATCTCCTCCACGGCATCCTCGGCAATGTAGCGGTTTTCAGCGATAACCACCGCCAACGGTTCGCCTGCGTGCCGTACCTTGTCTTTGACCAAGGGCACTGGTGTGCGCGAGTGGAAGGTCACACCCTCCATGCCCGGCGGCGGCGATACATTGGGCGGGCTCGGAGCCCACGCGTCGCCCATGTCTTCGGCGGTGTACACCGCCACGACCCCAGGCCGCTCGCGGGCGGCAGAGACGTCGAGCCGCTCCAGACGGGCGTGGGCGTAATCGCTTCGTAGAAACGCGGCGTGCAGCATTCCTGGGATCTGGACATCGTCCACAAAGAGTGCCTGCCCTGTCAGTAGTCTCGGATCCTCGGTTCGCGTCAACCGTTTTCCAACATGTTGTTCAGTCACGATTCCACTCCTCGTTCATAACACCGTAGCGGATCAAAGGTCGCGGACGGACTGCCGCCCACCCCGCCCGTGGCCGTTGGTCCGTCAAGCGCTAGGCTTTCATCTTTTCTGCAGCCAGTTTGACCGCATCGACGATGTGTTGGTAGCCGGTGCAGCGACACAGGTTTCCGGCCAAGGCCTCCCGGATCTCCGGCTCCGATGGCTCGGGATTCTCCTCCAGAAAGGGCACCAAGGTCAGCAGGATGCCGGGTGTGCAGAAGCCGCACTGCGCCGCGTGGGCCTCCATGAACGCCTCCTGGATCGGGTGCAATGCTTCAGGGGTACCCAGGCCTTCGACAGTGATGATCTCGTGTCCGTCCGCCTGGACGGCAAACATCAGGCACGAGCGGACCGGTTGCCCATCAAAGAGCACCGTACAAGCGCCACATACGCCATGCTCGCAACCGACGTGCGTCCCCGTTAACCCCAGATCGTGGCGAAGAAAATCGCTCAGCAACAGGCGCGGCTCGATGGTGCGCTGGTACGCGGTCTGATTGACAGTGACGGAGATGGTGATCTGCTCGCTCATGCTATCCTCCTTGGGCCCGCTCGACCGCTTCGGTCAGAGCCCGCCGGCTCAGCACCTTGACCAGGTGGCGGCGGTACTCGGCTGAGGCATTGATGTCGCTCTGGGGATCCACATCCGCGTCACCCGCGATCGTGGCCGCCTCGGCGATCGCGGCTTCTGTCGGTTCTTGTCCCTGGAGTGCCGCGCTGGCCTGCAGGCCCTGCACCGGGCCATCGCCTACACTGAAAAACGCCAGCCGGCACTGCTCGCACAATCCCCTCCTGTCGAGGGCCACCCTGGCTGCCACGCCGGCCAACGCAAAATCGTGATGGCGGCGGGCCACCTCGTGGAAAGCCCAGCCACTGCGCCGGGGCATGGGTGGCAGGCGCGCCTCGATCAGAAGCTCGTCGGGTTCAAGCACCGTGGTAAAGAGGCCCACAAAAAAGTCCTGGGCGGCAATCTGCCGTTCTCCGCGTGGGCTGCGCAGCACAAACTGTCCCTCCAGAGCTACACTGGCTGCCACCAGTTCGGCGGACGGATCGGCGTGTGCGATGCTTCCGCCAAAGGTGCCGCGGCTGCGAATCTGGGGATAGGCAATCTTGGGCATCGCGGCGTGGATCATGGGCGCCGCCTTGGCCACCAGCGGATCGCGTTCCACCTGGTTCTGGCGTGTCATGGCGCCCACGCGGATGCCGCCATCCCGGGTCGGTTGGATGTAGGACAGGGCGTGAATCCGGTTCAAGTCGACAATCACCGCCGGCTGCGCCAACCGGAAATTCATCATCGGGATCAGGCTCTGCCCGCCGGCCATCGCCTTGGCATCCCAGCCATGTTCCGCCAAGCGGGCTAGTGCTTCCTCCACCGTAGTGGGTGCGTAGTATTTGAAAGGAGCTGGTTTCATCGAGTACGTACCTCCTCAGTCTGAAGGCTGGACCTCGCCGCATCGAGGCCTTGCCATCCGGTGTTAGGCATTCAATCGTTCGTACCAGCGCGGAGATGGACCGCTCTGGCCGCCCATCCATAGCTGGTATGTTAGTTGCATGTGTCCCAGGTGGAGCGCCGTGTGGTCGATGACGTGCAGGATGCACCACCGGACAGGCACGGCTTTGCCCTGGACCTGGCGCTCACCCTCCAGATCGGCTGCCGTCAGAGCGGAGAGCACCCGCCGGGTCTCGACGCATACCCGTTTCAAGTCCTCCACCAACGCAGCCGCATCCGTTACCTCCGTGGCAAACTCCGCATCCCGGTCTCGCCTGGGCGGCAGGCGGCCCACCATCTCCTCGATCCAGAATCGTTCCGACCCGGTGATGTGGGCTGCTAGGACGGCCAGAGAATTGGTCGCATGCCCCCCGCCGCCTGTGGCCGTATCCTCCACAGGACGCCAGTTGAGCGCTTCTTGGGGCAGATCGCGGATCAGATCCTCCACTTGCCCGCGCAAATCTTCCATCATTTTTCTGTAGTGTTCTACCTCAGACAGCAAACTAGCCTCCTCGGGCGGATTCGATCCGCTCCTGGATCTCCCGTGCGACGAAAGCAGCGAACCCGGTGGGCGGGCGATCCAACAGCGTGCCCAACACGTTCGAGTTGCCTACAAAGCCATAGCGTCCATAGTAGCGGAACATGGCCTGCAGGGTATCGAGAGCATAGTCGCCCAATCCTGACGATTGCGCCTGCTGCCTCCATACATCCAGCGGCACCACCTCAGCGACAACCGTCCGGCCCAGCTGCTGTGATAGCACCTGTGTCACCTCGGTCTGGGTCAGTGCCCCGGGACCGGCCAGTTCGTAGATGGCGCCCACGTGGCCCGGTTCTGTGAGAACAGCCGCTGCGGCCTCGGCCACATCCTCCAGATCGACCATGCTCAGCCGCGTCTCAGCCGGATATGGCACCGGATAGATGCCCTCCGTTGCAATGCGCTCCCAGTGCGCCAGCACGTTCTGCATGTAGGCGGCGGGCTGCAGGATGGTGTACGGCAGCCCCGACTCGAACAGTTGCTCCTCAACGCGCATCTTGAGCCAGTGGTGTGGCATCGCCTCAACCTGAGGATGCAGGACCGAGTGGTACACAAAGAGCTCCACGCCGGCGGCGCGGGCGGCCCTCATGGCCACTTGGCCGATGCTGATCTCCTCCGGACTCATGTTGGGGCAGATATGGTAGACCGCGCGGATGCCGTGCATCGCCCGCACCACGGTTGCTTCCGCTCGCAGATCGCCGGTCGCAACCTCGTGCGCTCCCAGTGCCTGCAGCGGCTCCACCTGCTCGGGCCGGTGGGCCAACCCGCGGATCGCCTGTCCCCGGCGGGCCAGAGCTTGGATCACAGCCCGGCCGGTCTTGCCTGCGGCGCCAGTAACGAGGTTCATGGCTTTTATGCTGCGAGGTGGCGGTTCGCGACAAGCTGCCACTTCATGGCTCTAGCTTCCCTCTCTCCAGGCCACAAACCGGCCCCACATCGAGGCGATCTCCATGCCTTTCTGCAGGTAGCAGCCGATGTAGTAACGCCCGCTCTCGGCGTCGGCGATGTCCATCCCCAAATTCTCGGCATGAACGATCTTTTCCGGGAAGAGGTTCAGGTGGGTGTCCTGATAATAGTGGTCCAGCGGGAACATCTCGTCCCAGTCCTTGCCGAAATCCTCCATCAGTTTGCGGTTGGCTTCTTCAAACGTCTTGGGGTGCCAGATTCGCTGGATGGTGTTCATGGGGTGATCCTGGCTTACGGCGTCGATGCCCAGCCACTTGATCTTCTTCTCCACGCACCACTGCGAAAAATCGGGCGAAGGACCGGGGTGCTTGATCATATAACGGAACTCGTCCGAGTCCTCGCTGTACCAGCCATACTTGTTCCAGCCCGTCTTGATGATGAGAATGTCGCCTTCGCGCACCTCGACGACGCTCTCGATCATCTCCGGTGTGTAGACGCTTGCGTCGCTGACCAGATGGGAGATGTCGGCGATCACGCCCGGGCCGACCCATTCTTCTAAGGGGACCTCGCCGATCGTCCGGCCCGCCGGCCAGAAGTGCTTCTCGCCATCCATGTGTGTCCCCAGGTGGATACTGGCATTGCAGATAGAGCCGTTGCGGCCCATGCCAAAATACTGCCCGCCGACGCGCTTGGTGTAGGTCACGGTCAGCGGCACATAGTTGGCCCACTGCGGTGTCTGGACGCTGAAGGGGACCGTCAGATCCAACATCTCGGCTGTGCTCATCACCTCAAAGAACTCGTCCTCGTGCATGCCTTCCGGAGCTTGCAGCGCGCAGGCCCGGGCCCAGGCCGTCTCAACCTCCATGTAGGGGATGGGTTGGATCATGATCCAGGCCCGCTGGTTGTTCAGTTTGTCGATCTCGCCCACGATCGATTCCGCCAGCAACAGGTGTGCCTTGGGCATGGTGATGTGCGTCATCTCGTAGTACTCGTCTGGCGGGAACATCTCGTCCCAGCTCTTGCCATAGTCTTGCATGAGCTTGGCTTCGGCTTTTTTGAAGTCGTTCTCGTGCATGTAGCGGATAGGCGTATTCATGGGATGCTCGGCGCATCCGCAGTCCACGCCGACGATCTTGAGCTTCATGTCCAGCGCCCACTGGAAGAAATCCGGTGAGGGCCCGGGGTGGCGTACCAGGAAGCCAAATTCCTTCGATTCCACGCCGCCCTGCGCATCCGGATTGCGGACATCCGGTAGATCCCACGAATAGCGGTGGTAGCCGGTGTTGATGATCAGGATGTCGCCCTCCTTCACCGTCGCCCGCTCCATGATCATCTCCGGTGTGTACAGGCTGTAGTCGGATACGGAGTCCGAGATATCGACCACGACGCCCGGCCCGCAGAGATCGGTCAGCGGAATATCGCACATGGCCCGCCCTCGGGAGTGCCAGGCCGTCTCGCCCACCAGGTGCGTGCCTACCGTGTTGCTCCAGTTCAGCAACTGCCCATTGGCCCCTTGCCCACCTCCGTACGCGCCCGTAACCCGCTTGAAAAAGTGGACCTCCAGTGCTTTCTCACCCGGCCAGGGCGGCGTGAAGATGCTGCAACCTTGGGTCAGGTCATATAGCTTGGCGCTGTTCATGACATTGATGAATTCTTCGCGGTTCATTTTTGTCTCCTTACGGTTATCTTTCTGTCCCGGCCTGTGAACGTGCCCGGCGACTGTGGCTCCGTCTTTTGTCTGGTGTGCTAAAATCCATACCTTTCCGCGAAGGCCATGACCGCCTCTTCGAACATGGCCATCGGCGGGCGGACCAGGCCCGCACCAACTTGGCCTACGCCCGGCTCCTTGTGGGCGATTCCGGTATTGACCCGTGGTGTGATCCCTGTCTCTACCACCTTGCGGATGTCGATCCCGGTTGGCGTTCCGCGGAAATCCAGCGGCGGCATGGTGAAATACTTGTGCTCCGTCGCGCAGATTTCATACATCTCCAGCGTGGCATTCAGTGCGTCCTTGGGAGTCCCGCTGACAAAGGTGACGATGGCCGGTGCGCTGGCCATGGCGAACCCCCCAATGCCGGCGGTCTCGGTAATCACACTGTCGCCGATGTCGCCGCTGGCGTCTTCCGCCGTGAAACCGGGGAAGTAGAGGCCCACCGGTGTGGCCACCGGCGCCGTGAACCAGCGATCGCCCAGGCCACTCACCCGGATCCCAAAATCGGTGCCGTTGCGGGCCATGACGCTGACGATGGTACTGCCTTCAATACCGTGGGCAGCGTCGGCCATCGCCTTGCAGGCGGCCATGACCGGGTTGAGCACACTGAGCGCATTCTCACCCAGCGCGCTCAAGATCTCGGCCGCGACCTTGGGACCGGGCGCCGCCCGCGCGATGTGCGGCGCGAGTTTGGTCGTGAAGAGGAGAGAACCGGCTTTGTTCCGGTTGTGCCCTTCATCGCCCATGTGCAGGGCTTCGGCCAACAGCGCCCGGATATCGATCCCGCCGCTGCGTTCGATGGCATCGGCCAGGATCGGGGCCATGACCTCCTCCATCCAGCGCAATCGATCGAGTACCTCTTCGCTGTACGCCCCGTAGCGCAACACCTTGCCATAGCCCTCGTTCAAGTTCGAATAAGACAGATTGCCGTGGGTCTTGTTCTCTAGGATATAGACCGACATAGAGGGAGAAGTCACGCCGGCCATGGGCCCCACGGTCTGGTGGTGGTGACACGGCTCCAGGTCGATTTCGCCCGACTCGACCAGAGCCTGCGCTTGCGCCATGTCCTTGGCTTTGCCTTCCAAGATGAGCGCGCCGGTGATGGCACCGCGCATCGGCCCCGAGGCCCGTTCCCAGGTGATGGGCGGGCCGGCGTGCAGCAGCAGATTGTCGCGCATGCCCGGCACCACATCCCGGGCTTTGCCCAAACCGACCAGTGTCGGCCGGGCCTCCATCATCCGCTTGGTTGCGTGCAAGTTTGCCTTTTCGATATCCACAACTGTTCTCCTTTCCTTCCTCTGTGACAGTCGCGCTTACCGGCCCGCTGCCTTACGCGGAGCGCGTGCTGGGCGTATCAACGCGGCTGGAGTGGCCAGGATCCGCTGCCTAGTGCAGCCTTTGTCCCGGCTCAAAACGCGATCGTGCCTCCTTTAAGCTCTCCTCATAGAGTTCCAAGTTGCGATCCTGAAGGTGATCGAATACCTGCAGGCTCTTGCTGCCGTGGGTCACGTAGCGTAGCGGGTCGGGATCGAGCGTGGCCGCGATGATTTCCTCGCCGCCGCGGGCTTGTGCCAGCCGCCAGGCGATGGGCGTGACGATCATGCTGTGCCCAAAATAGTAGCTGCCCCCAGCATCCGGTCCGACGGCGTTGGTCGCGACTACGTAGACGTGATTGTCATAAGCGCGCGCACAATTGGTTATGTGCCAGATGTCGAAACTGCGTAGCAGGGCCGAGGGTCGCAGGATGATCTCGGCGCCTTTGACCGCCAGCAACCTCGACAGCTCGGGAAAGTCGCCATCGTAGCAGATGATCAGGCCGATGCTGCCCAGGGCCGTTTCGTATACGTCCGCGCGGTTGCCTACCGTTACCCACCCTCCACAATCGGCGCGCTCCAACGGGAACGGATGCGTCTTGTCATAGATGCCGATGATCTCCCCGTCCGGCCCAATGAGGATCGAAGAGTTGTAGACTATGCCTCGCTCTGGCCCCCGGCGGTACGAAGGCCACACGACATGCACGCCGTGGGCTTTGGCCGCTGCCTGGATCTCCTGCGTGATGCGGCCTGGGGCGGTATCCACCAGATCCCACAGCTCTTCAGCCTCCAATCCAGTGACAAAGCTGGTCGTCACCGTCTCGGGGAAGACGACCAACTCGGCTTCGTACTCCCTGACTGCTCTCTCCAGCCAGGCCACGCCCTTTTCTACGTTGGCCTGTACATCGTTGGGCGTAACGGCAATCTGCGCGCAGGCGGCGACAAACTCTCTCATTGATCCATCCTCTCTTCCATCAAGCGTCTGGCGGACGGCAATCGCACACGTTGCGTAGCCGCCACCTCGCCTACCCCTTCATCCGCGCCAAAATGGCCATCAGTTTCTCGTTGCCGCCGGCCGGTGGCCGCCAGTCGACGTGTACCACCGCCGCTTCCTGCTCTATCAGACTCTGGGCAAACGATTCCAGGCCGGCATTGAGGGCCGCCAGGGGATCCCTGAGCACCTCCAGATCGACGGCTGGAGACTCATTCTCCGGCTGGACCGGCTGGAGGGAGCGCAGCAAGTCTCCCGCATAGCGGATGGCCTCATCGTGGCTGCTGTGAACCCGGGCTCCGGCCTCTTCCATCTGCTCGATCTGGGTTGCCATGTCCTGTGGGTCCTCATCGGTTCCCACCACCACGGCCACCACCTCCACGGTACGATCGGTCTGCTCCGCCTTTGCCTTGGCGTCGGCCACGGCCGGAGCCAGTTCGCTGGCCGGATCGGGATGCGCTCCATAACCCAAGACCACATCGAGTAGGATGACAGCCACCTCCGGATCCTCTGCCTCTTGATGCAATCGCCGGATCCGCAGATCGTTGTCCATCATCGGGTGGAGCCGCCCTACCGTGAATTCATCCTCGCCCAAGTCGATCACGGTGTGCGCTTGGCTGACGAGTGAGTTCGGCAGCCGGTCTTTTTCGTCCAAGGGAATGTTCGAATAGACGCGGGGTACATAATCTCGTAGCAGCAACAAGGCTTCGTAGGCCAGCGTTCCCCCCGAGTACAGTCCGCGCAGGTACTGCTGTCCCTTGGCAAAGGTCGGGGCACCCTCCGCACCCGCCCCCTCTGCCTGCCGGCTTGGGGAGTCGCTGGCCGCCAACTCCACCGCTAGGGTTGCGGCTGCATCAAAGGTCGTGGCAAAGTACAGATTATCCACGCGGTTGGTAGCCGGGGCATAGCCGATGAAATCAACCACCACAGGTTTGCCTGTCGCCCGCGCAGCCGCTAGCAAGTCAGCGGCGACCTCCCTTGCGGGCGGCTTGGAGATCAACACGATGACTTCCGTCTCCGCATCGCGGCGGAGCAGATCCAGTGCCTGACGGGCCGTGAGCGCTCCCACCGCCTCCTTGAGGTCGCGCCCTCCGGTGCCCAGTGCTTGAGTGACGCCGCCGCCCAATTGGTGGATGCGGGCGCTCACCTGCTGCAGTCCTGTGCCCGATGCGGCCACCAAGCCGATGGGTCCTGGCCGTACCTTGTTGGCAAAGCCCAGGCCGACGCCGTTGACGATCGCCGTACCGCAGTCGGGCCCCATCACCAGCAGACCCTTGCTGGCCGCAGTTTTCTTGAGGGCGACCTCATCCTCCACCGGGACATTGTCACTGTAGAGGAATACGTTCTTGCCCAGACGCAGCGCCTCACGCGCCACCCCGGCTGCGTAGCGGCCCGGCACCGAAATGAGGACCCAGCGCGCCTCGGGCAGCATTGCCGCTGCCGACTCGAGACTCTTGGGCCGGTACTCGTCGTCCAGCTCGGTGCTGGCCCGTCGCTGGGAGAGCAGCGAATCCACCTGGCTGAGGGCGGCGCCTGCCGCATCTTCGTCCGTGGCCAGGACGACAATGACCAAGTCGTCGGCTGCTGCCGCCTCGGCCTCACGAGTCAACAGGCCCGTTTGCTGCAAGATATCCCGGTTGGCCTCGGTACCCATCACCACGCCGGCGTCGAGAATGCCCGCTAGCTCGGCCAGCGAGCGCTGCAATTGCATCAGGATGACAGAGTCGTAATAGGCCCCCGATCGAATTTCAGACTTTGTGACGGCCATGCCTGCTCCTCAATACTGAATGGGTGATACGGGACCCGGCTCGCGCCATGTTAGGGTGGACCTGCCGCTCATGGGCGGTGCACAGATCCCACTCAACCCAATTGCCGCCGGACAGACTCCACACAATATACTCTCACCGTTGAGCACGACTGCCATGCCTGGACCACGACTATGAGGATTGCGCCTATCAGTGCGCCATGTCACCAACGAGTTTGAGTATACCATAGGCCCATAACACTGTCAACCGGTTTTCGCTTCTCCTAGCCTATAT
>JASFOV010000044.1:0-14789 GCA_050116355.1 Anaerolineae bacterium | reverse complement strand
CCTGGCAAAGGATCTGGGCATCGTCCCGCTTGTCAACGGTGGATTCCAGGGGCAGGATCTCGACAGCGGCTGCGTACTGTTCATAAGCCCGGCACCAGTTGCCTTCGTCCGCCAGGTCCTGGGCGTGGAACAGGTAGGCGTCACGCAGCCGGACTCGCACATCCTTGTACTCGGGGGCGAGGGCATACAATCCTTTCAGGGACTGTATGGTGGCCGTCCAGTCCTGTTGCCACTGGTTGAGGGCGACCTGGTAGAGATCAAGCAGGTTGAGTTGCTCTTGTGCATCTCCGTTCTCCGGATCTAGTTCGAGTACGGCTTCAAAGTGCGCAGCAGCCTCGTCCAAGCTATCTGAGCGCAAGGCATCGAGGCCCAGTTGGGAGTGCGCGATGACGAGCATAGTCTTTACGTTCTCGCGCTGAAAGTCAGGATCAAGGCCGCGCAACTCGTCCAGGACCTCCAACGTTTGGTCCAGGTTGCCGGCTTCGTACTGGGTCACTGCCTGAACATAGAGGGTTCTGGCGGCATCCTGCCTGGTTTCAGAGGTAGGTGTTATCTCGCTTTCGGCCAACTCCTTGGCTTCTTTTAGGTAGGCTTGGGCGTTCTGCATGCTGGAATCGTGGCGCAGCGCCAGTTCGAATTCGGCGATGGCCAGCTCATACTGATTGTCCTCCAAGTAGCTCATGCCCAGTTCGTAGTGATCTTGGGCGATGTCGAGGCTCTGGCGAGCGCGGTCTTTGAGACCGTCGTACACGCCCAGCACACCCAACGCGACTACATAGACGAACATCAAGGCTACGGCTAACGCGGCCAGCAGTGTCCACAACCATACGCGCGGGCGCTGTTCTGCCTGCCGCTCGTCCTCAGCCTTTAATTCCGGGATGGGAGGCAGCTCCCCTGGCACCGGCATCTGATCGCCGGGCTCGTTGTTCTTTTTCCTAAACATTCCCTTATCCCTGTACCTCTATACCAGTCCCGTATTCCGCTACCGATTCACCATTTTGATTTTCCAAACGCAGAGTCAATGACGCCGGTCCCGGTTCTTCTCCATCCAGCGCCACGGTCTCGCGAAACGCATCCCCTGGCACGAGCAACACCCGCTGGCGGAAGATCTCTTGCTGGTCCAATAGAAGGACAACATCGCCGGTCCAGCGCTGTGTGGCTGTGGCGCCAAGCTGGACCTGACGACCATCGGTCGCCAGGTGAAGAGCCGCTGTCTCGTTGGCAAAGCGCAAGCCCCCCAGACCAGCAACAGGGTACCAGGTCTCACTCCATGACAGATCTCCTCCAGCGGGGAGGGTCACGCTGTCGGCAAAGGTAGGAGCCGGTCCACCGTGAAGCTCGACGTAGCTCGAGTCATTATCTGTCCAGATCTCGGGCGCGAGCGAATCGCTCCAACCAGCGGCAAAGATCTTGGTCCCTTGCGCGATCTCTGAGGGAAAGATGCGTACCATGCCTTCGTCATAGCCTTGGTCATAGACTGCAACAAAGTTGCCTTGGGCCGGGTTCTCAAAGAGGCCGAGCCATCCCGTCCAGTTACCGAGCCGGCTCAGATCGGTGTCCTGGAACATAGGCCAGGTTATCTGCTGGTTGGGACCGGGCAAGCGATCGTCGCCCCGGCTGTGGACAGTCATCTCGGTCACGGCCTCGGGCAAAACGAAGTGCAAATCTGCCGTGGGCGCGTTCTGCCCGCCGGGGGCAAGCATCGCGTTATGCCAATATTTGACGGGAAGCGGTGCCGCTGTCGGGTTCTCGAGCTGGGTTTGTATGGTGAAGGAACTTGTTCCGGCCGCCAACTGGATGGAGATGGTGGCACGCACTCGATCTTGGACACCGGCACCAGTGTCGCGGAGCGTCACGATCGCTCTTTGTCCATCTTGGGTGGCCGAGATGTTCCACGGAATGCCCCATTCGTACCCGTGTTCCTCAACCGGCAGACACCATTCAATGCCGCCCGCAGCCAACCACCAGCCCATCTCGGGAGGACCCCAGGGACTGGGCTTGAGCACCGGGTTGCGGTACGTCTGGTGATGGCCAGTAGGCTTGAAGTACACTTCGTACAGGCGGCCGCCCAGGTCCGGCAGGAAGGTCAGGATCAGATACTGGTTCTCGACTTCCAGGGTGCGGTAGGTCGTATCGATAGGAGAGGGATCCGCGGCGTTGTAGGCTGCCCAGTCTAGCACGGCATAGGGCATGTTGAAGGTCTCGTTCCATGCCTCCGTGGTGAATTCGGCGTAGGGGTAGGTAGGAATGGTGATCTCGCCCTCGCGGAGCGTTACGGCAACGGAGGGCGTCGGCGCGAGGGTCACGGTTGGTTCCGGCGTCGAAGCGGCCGCAGGAGGTGGCGTGCAGGTTGGCGGTAGGGTGGGGATAGGGAGCATCTCGGAAAAGGAGTTGTTGTCTTCGTCGCTCTCGTCGATGGCTGAGGTCGCATCCAATAGCACCGGGTTCTCTTGAAGATAGCCGTAGCCCTGGAACCAAATGCGAACCTCCTGGCCAGCGGCCAGACCACCATCCACTGTCTGTCGCTCGCCCAGCGCCTCGACGACGAACGGCCCGGCATCGGCCTCGCCCTTGTTCTCGATGACGATAGCGAGACCCAGAGCGGTGTCGTCGTAACCACAGTCCGCAGCTGTTTCCAACTCGATCTTGACCGACCGGAAGGCCAGATCGGGCAAGGGCGACGGCTCGGCTGCTTGCAGTGTGGCGGTCGGTGTGGGGGGGGCTCCTTCGCTACCCGCCTGTGGTACCAATTGGCCGCTGATGGTTGCCTGGTCATTGGCCGCTATAGTAATGGTCTCCTCCAGCGGCTCGTAGCCCTCCATCTCGACACGAACTGTGTGCTGTCCTGCCGGTAGTTGGAGTGAAACGGGCGTGCTGCCCGAGCGAAGGCCATCGATCAGCACCCGGGCACCGCGGGGCTCCACCTCAATGCTCACCTGGGCACTGGCTGTGGCTGCGGTCGATGTAGGAGGAGGTAGCGGCGTGGGGCTGGGCATGCCACAGCGGTTCAAGACTGCGATCAATGATAGAAACAAAAGCGTGGCCAGGATCCGTATGCCAGGTCCTAACCACCTCCTTGGGTTCGGATATGTGGTTCCGGTGGAACTTTTCATGGCGTCATTATACCATTATTGGCATAGTACGCAAATCGCCCCACGCCGTTTCCACTCGCTGCTCCGGTGCATGGCATGGTGCCGAGGCTCACAGTGGTCACGCTGTGACATCCAGCTGAAGCGAATGAGCGCGTTGCGCGGTGGCGGTGTGAGGCAGGGCCAATCCATTTGGCTCCGCCTGGCATGCTGGGCGAGAACGGAATCCAATGCCGGATATGGATCTGGATTAGTCCGTGGTGACAGAACTGGGTGGCGGGTACGGGCTGCCGGTGATATAGTGTTCAAGCTGTTCGATGATGAACTCTTTCTGGGCTATGGTGGCTTTGACCACATCACCAATGGAGATAACACCGATCAGCTGGTCGTCTTCGAGGATGGGCAGGTGCCGGACCTTCTTCTCGGTCATCAGAGCCATGCATTCCTCGACCGTCTCCTGGGGTGGGATGCAGATCACACGGTCGGTCATGATCTCCCGCGCCGGCGTGTCCATGGGTGTTTTGCCGTGGAGGACGACCTTGCGGGCATAGTCCCTCTCCGAAAGGATGCCAACCAGCTTGTCGCGCTCCATGACCAGGACGGCGCCGATGTTCTTTTCGGCCATCAATTTGAGCGCGTCGTAGACGGTCGCCTCTGGTTCTACCGAGTACACTTCGAATCCTTTGTTGCGCAGTAGGTCCCTAACAGTCGCCATGGCTTGAATCCTCCTGGATGGCAGATGCCGGGTCGGGATAGAACTGCAAGCAGCCACCCTGTCCGGTCCGTTTGCCCGATATCACCTTTTCAGGCTCAAGTATAGCGCTCTCGGCAGTCATTGTCAAGATCACTTGGCTGGATTGATACGGCTGCTGCAAAGTTTGTCCCCGATGTCGGGACGGCGCATTGCGAAGGAGCGGAGCGACTGCGGCAATCCCCCCTTGCCATTTGGGAGTTTGCCACGCCGTCTTCGACGGCTACTAATGACATCTACGACATCGAAGCAGTCTCCTTTTGCGAGAGTGGAGATTGCTTCCTCGCTCGCCAAAGACGCTCGCTCGTCGCAATGACAGATCCGGATGTCATTCCGGAAGGAGTGGCGCCTGCGCCATAGAACTACTCGCAAAGACGGAATCGAGATCCCGGGACCCATGGCCAAGAATCCGTCAAGCTACTTTGCAACAGCCGTGGCTCTAGTTTGGGCAGAGATCACCCGATGCCCGATGCACAAAGTGTTTTTCAAGAAACAGTACCGGTACATGGGATCGAAGGTGGCTGTCTGCCGGCCATGTACAAGGTACCCGGCTTGGTCCGCACTGATTCAATTATACCACGGGTGTGCGGGTTCATTGACCACGAATTTTCAGGCCAGGCCGTGAACCTCCTGGTCGAGGCGCTGGAAGAAGGCGGCCATGAAGGTGTGCCGCTCTCGGGCTAGACGCCGGGCACTGGCGGTCAGCAGCCGCTCCTGGATCTTTTCCAGCTTGAAGTGGTACTCGTGCACGGGGGTATGGGCATGACGGTTGGCCGCGGTCTCCTGGTAGCCGGGCGGCACCTCGGCCCACAGCCGCTGGCCCTCGTGACCGGCATAGGCAAAAGCCCGCGCCACACCGATGGCCCCAATGGCATCCAGTTTGTCGGCATCGTGGAGCACTTGGGCTTCTATGGTCTGGGGCGCAGGTCCGGCGCGGAACCGGTGAGCGGCGATGGCATGGGCCACGGCTTCGACCTTGTCCGGTGGCTGGCCGGCCAGGAGCTCACGGGCGAGTTGGGCGCCAGCCTGGGCATGGTCGACGGCCAACCGATCGCCATGGCCACGGGCTGCATCGTGTAGCAATGTTGCGGTGCGCACAATCTCCAGGTCGGCGCCCTCGGCCTGCGCCAATCGTTCGGCCAGGGCCAGCACCCGCAGGACGTGATCAAAATCGTGGACGGCTTCGGCGCCGGCGTATTGCCGGCGTGCTGCTTCCAGTGAGATCAAGGGCAATCCCTCCGATTTTCAGGTCCGAGTACGTCGAGCTGGTCCGCCCGGCTGCGGAAACCGGACCGCTTCTGCTCAACACACAAGCAGGCGGCGCTGGATGCCATCGGCCAGGGCGAATCCAACTGGCGACGATGATACCGCAGTCTGCAGCCTGCGGCAAGTTGTGAAGGCACTGCTGCTGACGGCACGGTGAAATTGCGATGGAAATTGAACAACGAGGGGCGAAACGTGAGCCGTTGAGCCCGACCGGACGGTCTGCTGTACGGGCGACGCATCCCTGCTTCCATCGGCCCCCGATAGCGATGTGCTACCCGGTGGAGGCATCGTTACGAGCCTGCGGCTGTCTAGGATGCGTCGCCCCTACCCATGTACGCCAAGTCCCTATTTGCGTGTGCCCGGTCAGCCGCGCTTGTCGCCCGAGCTGGCCGCAGTAGACGCGGGCTGGGCGCGAGTAGAACAAGATCTCGGAATGGGCATGCAGGTGCGGACCCTGAAATTTGCAAAGACGAACATCTTGCGGTATGATAGGAGTTGTAACCCGGATCTCATGTTCATCTATACACAGCCATTCAGCAAAGGAGGTGGCCATAGTCCGAGAAGCAGAGTTGCCCAGCTTTAGGGTGATAGCCAAGTGTCGACACTAAATTTAGGAAGAGAGAAGGAGAGAAAAGATGAAGAGAAGCTTTTGGTTTAGCATGTTGGTTGTGCTCATGCTGGCCACACTGGTTCTGGCAGGATGCGGTGAGCCGGAGTTGGGCACAGCGGACAACCCCATCGTCATGTCGTTCGTGCCATCGGGCGACACCCAGGATATCATCACCAGCGGTGACGCGATCGCCGAGATGCTGAAGGAAGAGACCGGATTGGAAGTGGTGGCCAATGTCGGTACCGACTTTGCCGCGGTGCGCGAAGCGATGGGCGCCGGTCAGGCTCACATCGGCTGGCTGAACACCTTCAACTATGTCCTGGCCCACGAAAAGTACGGGGTGGAAGCATATCTGGTCACGGAGCGCTTTGGCTCGACCACTTACGCAGGCCAGATCAACGTCCGGGCCGACAGCGGGATCACCACGCTGGAGGACCTCAAAGGTAAGGTCTTTTGCTGGGTGGACCCCAACTCGACCTCGGGCTACATTATCCCTCGCATCATGCTCCAGGCCAATGGCATCGATCCCGACAACGACTTTGCCCAAACTGTCGAGGCCGGTTCACACGATGGTGTGATCCTGGCGGTCTATAACGGCGATTGCGACGCGGGCGCGTCGTATGATGATGCACGGAGCACCATTGAGGACGATTTCCCGGATGTGATGGATGTGGTCCAGGTGTTGGCCACCACCACCGACATTCCGAACGACAGTGTTTCGTTCATCAAGGACTTTCCGGAGGAGATGCGGCAGCAGATCGTTGACGCCTTGCTGGCCTACTCGGCCACCGACGAGGGTCAGGAAGCCCTGAACACCCTGTACAACATCAATGCCCTGCAACCATCAAGCGACAGCTTCTACGATGGCTTCCGCGCCGATCTGAGCAAGGCCGGCATTGATATCGAGAGTCTGGCCCAGTAACAAGGCATATTCGTTTTGAGGGAGAGAGGGCTAGCCTTTCTCCCTCTGTACGTCGACCCTGAAGGTCTGCCACCGGGCCGCAACGCTGCGTTCAAGCCCAGCCGGTGGGGGCATTCCCTATTGGGGAAGCCTGGCGCAGACCTTTGGGGTCTGCTTTTTTAAGGAGGGTTCGCTTGCTGCGGGTGGAAAACCTCACCAAAGTCTTTCCTGACGGCACGGTGGCCGTCAAGAACGTCAGTTTTAAGGTCAAGGATGGCGAGTTTTTGGCCATCATCGGTCTGTCGGGATCGGGCAAGTCGACGCTGCTACGCTGTATCAACCGGCTCATCGACCCGACCGAGGGGCGGGTGGTGTGGGATGATCTAGACATCACGGCGGCCAAGGGCAGGGGTCTGCGTTTGATCCGGCGCCAGATCGGCATGATCTTCCAGCAATTCAACCTGGTCAAGCGTAGCACGGTCATGACCAACGTGCTATCGGGCCGGCTGGGCTATGCCAATCCGTGGGCGAGTGTGTTTCACCAATTCTCGAGCGAGGACCGGCGGCGGGCCAAGGCGGCGCTGGAGCGGGTGGGCATCTCGGAGAAAGCGGACAACCGGGCCGACCAGCTGTCAGGTGGGCAACAGCAGCGGGTGGGCATTGCGCGGGCCTTGATGCAGGAACCACGATTGATGCTGGCCGACGAACCGGTGGCCAGCTTGGACCCGGTGCTAGCCCACTCGATCCTCCAGTACCTGGAACTGCTTAACCAACAGGACGGCATCACGGTGTTGTGCAGTCTGCACTTTTTGGACCTGGTGCACCGCTACGCCACGCGCGTCATCGGCCTGAAGGATGGCGAGCTGGTTTTTGACGGCATCCCGTCGGAGCTGACGCGCGAGCGCTTCAAAGAGGTGTATGGCGAAGAGGCCGAGATGGTGACGGTCGGCGGCAGCCAGGCGGAGTAGGCCAGCATGAGTGATCCCGGCAAACAACCATCCGAAGCTGGTCGTCGAGACATGCCGGCTATCCTCCCGGCCCTGGTTTCGTTAGTCGTGCCCGGGGGCGGGCAGTTCATCCTGGGCGAGCGGATACGAGGCATTGGCTATCTGGCCACCATCCTCATCCTCGGCGTGCTGATCGCCTGGCAGGGGACCCTCGCCCTCCTGGCTCCGTTGGTGTTCATCTGGCTGTGGGGGGCGTGGGATGCCTACCGTCTGGCGGTGGGCAAGGGGGGACGACTAGGGGTCCCCATCCTGCTGGCGGTGCTCGTCGTCTACGGACTGGCCTTGGTGGCCACCAATTTCCAGCCTGCGCGCATGATCACCGGTTGGCCGCGGATGCAGCCCTACCTCAAGGCTTTGGTGCAACCAGAGCTGATGGAGTATCCGACCGAGGACCGGGTCGGCATTACGCCCATTTTCGTGCCGTGCATCGACTCACTGCCCGAGCCGGGGAGATCTGCAACGGAGGATCCGCGCGTCACGGCCAACGTCGAGTGCGCCGAGGTCGGCGACCTGATCGAGATCGAGGGCGAGGGCTTCTTCCCTGACTATGAGGGCGAGTTGTGGTGGCTGAACCCGCTGGGCAACGACCAGCGACTGGTGGTCGATGGCGAACCGCAGACTTTTGTGGCTGACGCGCAAGGGCGGTTCCAAGCAACGGTCAAAGCGCCGCTGGCGGTGTCGATCACCAACCAACCGCCGCCGGGCGAGACCCAGACGCATGCCATCCGTGCCGAGCAGCACAAACCCTATGGCTCGCGGCAGCCAACCCAGACGTTGAGCCTGGTCCTGGAAAAGATCGGCGAGACGGTGGCTATCGCCTTTATCGCCACCGTGCTGGGCATGATCTTTGCCCTGCCAGTCAGTTTCCTGGCGGCGCGCAACCTGATGTGGGGCAATCCCGCCACGCGAGCCATCTACTATGTCGTGCGGACGATGCTCAACGTCGTACGATCCATCGAAACGCTGATGTGGGCCATCGTTTTTGCGGTGTGGGTCGGTCTGGGGCCCTTTGGCGGCATGCTGGCCCTGATGCTGCACACGATCGCCGCCCTGGGCAAGCTCTACTCGGAGGCCATCGAGAGCATCGATCCAGGTCCCATTGAGGCCGTGCGCTCGACCGGCGCCAATTGGGTGCAGATGGTCGTCTATGCCGTGCTGCCCCAGATCGTACCCACTTTCCTGTCCTTCACCCTGTACCGCTGGGATATCAACGTGCGCATGTCGACGGTCATCGGTCTGATCAGCGACGCCGGCCTGGGCTTCCTGGTCATCCAATGGGTGCGGCTGAACGACCTGCGAGCGATGGCCACGGCGATCATCGCCATTGTGCTGGTGATCACCATTTTGGACTATGTCTCGGCGTGGGTGCGCAGGCGGGTTATCGAGGGCACGCCGGCCGGCCGGCGGGCTAGCCCGCTGCGGCGCTATGCGACCACCGGTCTACTGCTGCTCGGCTTTGCGGCGGCTTTCATTTGGTCGTGGAACATATCTCAGGTCAGCTTCGTGGAGCTAGTGAGAGGGGCTCCGGGCGGCTTGGAAATGCTCGGCGATTTTCTGGTTCCCGAGATGTTCACCCGTCCTACTGAGGAGCTGAGCGTTAGCGCTACCTTGCCGGTGCCGTGCGGTTCGGGCGAGACTGAGCCGAGCCAAGTGAGCGGTCCGCGGGTGAATCTGTCGCGGTCGTGCGGCGAGGTGGGCGAACCGTTGATCATCCGCGGTCACGAATTGCCGCCCAACCAGCAGGTTTCGGTGCGCTGGGCCTTGTCGGATGGTGCCTACCTGCGTGTGCACGAGGACTGTTGTACCACGGATAGCACGGGCAGCCTGAGCTGGGAGACGACGATCCATCCCTTGATGGAAGTCGATCCCGAGTCGGATCGCTCTGAACCCGGCCAAGTGGTGATTACGTGGAAGGAGTACACAGGCGGGCCGCAGCTCAGCGAACCATTTAAGACGGTCGTCGACCTCTCTTTGGTGACGCTGCTGATGGCGCTGGTGGCCACGACGCTGGGTTCGTTTTTTGCCATCCCGCTGAGCTTTTTGGCAGCGCGCAATATCATGGGCGGCAAACCCATTGGCCAGGTGGTCTACTTTGCCGCGCGCACGATCTTTAACCTGTGGCGCGCGGTGGAACCGATGATCTTGGTAGTGATCTGTGCGGCCTGGGTCGGGATCGGACCCTTTGCGGGCGTCCTGGCGCTGGCCATCAACAATATCCCTAACCTGGCCAAGCTCTTTTCGGAGACGATCGAAGAGATCGATACCGGGCCGGTGGAGGCCATCACCGCCACCGGCGCGAATAAGGTGCAGACCCTGGTCTATGCCATCATCCCGCAACTGGTGCCCAAATTCCTGGCCTTTATCCTGTACCAGTGGGACATCAATATCCGCATGTCGACGGTGATCGGCTTTGTAGGTGGGGGCGGCATTGGCCAATACTTCCGGTTGCAAGTAGGGCAGAACCAATACGCTGCGGCCGGTATGGCGGTGTGGGCCATCGTGATCATGGTCTGGAGCATGGACTATCTCAGCGCTAAGGCCCGGGAGAGGCTGACCTGATCGCCTACCATATGGGGCAGAACCGTGGCATACTCAAGATCATCATCGACTTTGACGGCACGCTCACGGCCGAGGAGACCCAGGCCGGGGCATTGGCGGAAAAGTCGCTGGATACGCTAGCAAGCGAGATTCTTGGCGCGCCGCGCCCGCAGCTGGCCGAGGAGTACGAGGCCACGCGGGCGCGGCTGTTGGCCGCCCCCGACCGCTACTGGTGGGAGGTCAACGGACTGATCGCCTCTTACTGTGACGAAGGCGCCTTTATCCTGAACACCACCACGCTGCAGGTCCTGCTGCGCAATAAGCCGGCGTATGCCCGCGCAGTGGCGGAATCCTTTCCGCAGGCCGAATACGATGCGGTGGTGGACTGTACCAACTACCTTTTTCACCGCCACACGGCCGAACTGCCGCCCGCCTTCCGGCCCGCCACTCCGGATGTGCTGGCAAGGCTGCTCGAACACCCCGAGCGCGAACCGGTGGTGCTGACCAACTCGTTGGGTGACAAGGTGGAACGGCTGCTGACCACCCTTGATCTTGAAGAAGTGGCGGTGCTCGGCGACACACGGCAGTACGACATGGATCCCGACTGGACGCACCGGTTCCCCCGTGCCGAAGGGGGAAGCATGCAGGTCTGGCCGCTGGCGAACGGCCGCCGGGTGGACCTGCGTCGCCCCATCTACTATCACGCGCTGCAGAAGGCGGCGGCCGATGGTTCGCGGCTGGCGGTGGTGGCCGACACCTTTTCGCTGCCCGGCGCCCTGCCGCTGGTGATGGGTATTCCTTTCTTCCTGCTGCGGACCCCCTATACGCCTGAATGGTGCATTGCCGCCACGGCAAGCCATCCCCTGGGCACCATCCTCGAAGAGCTGGCGGAGTTGCCGGCCGCTCTGGATCGCCTGTCCACCCGGTGAGTCTTCGCAAGGCAGGGCTTGACTTTTCGCTCGCGCAGGCATAGCATTGAGCCGGATGGATCCGGCATCTAGGATGCCTCACCCCACAGGTGTTGGGAGAGCGGGTTGGTAGGGTGAGAGGTAGGGCAACCTCATCTGACTTGACACTTGGATTATTCCGTCACAATCAGCGGAGTGAGTACCCTGAGCATGTCGCCTGTGCTGAGCGTAGGACAGTGACGGGCGCTCGCGGAGGCTCCTTCACTGACTTGTTGTCAGCACAGGCGACCAGCTCAGGATGCCTCCGCTCGAAGGCTGTGGATAAAATAGGTGGCCCTATAGGGTGAGGCGAGCGACGGGAAGAGAGTCCGGCATTTAAGGATATCTAGCTCCGCTGAGTCTTTGAAATTGTTAGGAATATGGGACGCGGGTCGGCACTTGACAGCCAGCGCTGATTGGGGTATGCTGTGCGCCAGCCCGTGGGGGACTGAAGGCCAGAAACCGACAAAGAACCCCAGGCGGGCCTAGAAAGAATCGATCATGTACAACCAAAAGTCGCAAGGTGGTACTACGCGACGCCAATTCGTCCGCCTGTTGGCTGCTGTGGGTCTGGGAACGGCCTTGGCCGCGTGTGGTGACTCGGGCAGCCCGGCATCTCAGGAACTAGCGACGAACCGCAGGGAAGTACCCACCCCCTCAAGCGAAAGCGCTTACCTATCGGTCGCGCGCGGACCCGATCCCAAAGCCATTACGCAGGCCGCTGTGGCGGCCGTTGGCGGCATCGAGCGCTTTGTCCGGCAAGGCGACGAGGTTATCGTCAAGCCGAATATCTGCGTTGATTACCGCACGTACGAGTACGGGGCGACGACCAACCCCGATGTGGTGGCGGCTCTGGTCGGATTGTGCCTGGGGGCGGGGGCCAAGCGGGTGCGGGTGATGGACCTACCGTTCGGCGGTGGCGCGGAAAACGCATATGCCCGCAGCGGCATTGCCGACGCTGTGGAGGCCGCCGGCGGGCAAATGGAGATCATGAACCAGGCCAAGTTCCGCGATACCAACATCCCCCAGGGGCAGGATATTTCAAGCTGGCCGGTCTACCAGGACGTCCTTACTGCGGACGTGCTGATTAACGTGCCGATCGCCAAGCACCACAACCTGGCCCGACTGAGCTTGGGCGCCAAGAACCTGCTGGGCGTCATTCTCAAACCGAGCCAGATCCATGCCAATCTTCCACAGCGCATCGCTGACTTGAGCAGTCTCATCCGACCGACCCTGACCGTGGTGGATGCGGTGCGAACGCTGATGGCTCACGGGCCGACCGGCGGCAACCTGGATGACGTGGTGTTGAACAACATGGTCATTGCCAGCCATGACATGGTCGCGGCTGATGCCTACGCGGCCACCCTGTTTGACCTGACCGGCGGAGAGGTGCCTTACATCAAGGCGGGTGCGGAGATGGGCTTGGGGACACTGGACCTGGCCGCCATCCGGATCGAGGAGGTTTCGGCGGGATGAGCGGGGTCGTTCGATCGGAGGGACTGTTCACCGGTCGCGAGCGGCGGGGGATATAGCACGGATGGCGTCCAATCGAGGGCTATCGATTTCAGGGCGCACCTGGCGACGGATCCGGCAGGGGGTCCAAGTCGTCGCTTTGCTCGTTTTTGTCGCGGTGTTCATCTACAGCAATGCCCAGCGCCCCGAACGCTTCTGGGCGGACCTGTTTTCGCGCCTCGATCCGCTCCTGATGCTGACCGCTTCGTTGGCAGGGCGCGCCGTGGTCAGTGGAATCGCCCTGGCCGGGATCACGATCCTGCTGACGCTGTTGTTTGGACGGGTATGGTGTGGTTGGCTGTGCCCGCTGGGCACGCTATTGGAATGGCTGAGCCCACGACGACCACGCCTGAAGGCACCGGCCGAAGGTTGGCGGGCGGCCAAATACCTGACCCTCTTTGCCATCCTGCTGGCCGCCCTCCTGGGCAACCTGACGCTGCTGGTATTGGACCCGATCACGATCCTGAACCGGACTCTGGCGACGACGGCCTGGCCGGCGCTGCGCTACGTGGTGGTCCAGGCCGAGGCGTTCCTCTACCAGTTCCAGTTCTTGTGGGGGCCGCTGGACGCGGTGCACACGACGATCGTGCAGCCCCTTTTCCAAGAGGTCCAGCCGGTCTTTGGGTTGGCTTTTCTCCTCGCGTTCTTGTTTGCCGGGCTGGTAGTCCTCAACTGGTGGGCGGAACGTTTTTGGTGCCGCTATCTCTGCCCGCTGGGTGGGCTGTTGGGCCTGCTGTCCAAGCTGGCGTTGGTGCGACGGGAGGTGGACGACGCCTGCGCCCAGTGCGCCCGTTGTACTCACCAGTGCCCGACGGGCACCATCGACCCGCTCGACAATTTCCGTAGCGATCCGGCGGAGTGCATCGTCTGTTTCGATTGCATCACCGACTGCAGCCGCGAAGGGATCGGTTTCCGCTGGCAACTGCCCGCCTGGCGACCGGCTGTCTGGCGGGACTATGATCCGTCGCGCCGCCAGACCTTGAGCACGCTGGGTGCGACAGCAGTGGGGGTGGCGTTGGCCGGCGTCGAGCCGATCAGCCAACGGCAGCCGGCGACGCTAATCCGCCCTCCGGGTGCAGATCTCACGGATTTCAGCGCTCTGTGTGTGCGCTGCGCCGCCTGCGTCCGGATCTGCCCTACCCAGGGCCTGCAGCCCAGCCTGTTGGAGGGGGGCATCCAGAATGCGTTGACACCGCGCCTGGTGCCGCGTCTGGGCTATTGCGCGTTCAGCTGCAATGCCTGCGGCCAGGTGTGTCCCACAGGCGCGATCCCACCGCTGAGCTTGGAAGAGAAGCAACTGATGCCCATTGGCCTGGCCAGCATCGATCAAGATCGCTGTCTACCGTGGGCGCACAACATACCGTGCATTGTCTGCGAGGAAGCGTGTCCAGTGGCGGACAAGGCCATCCAGTTGGAAGAGGCAGAGGCGACCAATGCGCTGGGCGAGATGGTGGTTCTGCAGCGCCCGCGCGTGGTCAAGGAATTGTGCATCGGCTGCGGGATCTGTGAGTACCAGTGCCCCATGGGCGGTGACAGCGCGGTGCGGGTCTACGCGCCGACCGAAGCCGGTGGGTTCTTGGGTTCGATCAACGAGGGTTCAAGCTGAGTCTCGCCGCGGCCGAAACGGGGGGTGAGCATGGCCTACGATGAAGGGCTTGCGCAGCGCGTACGGGAGGCGCTGGGCGACTTGCCGGGACTGGTGGAGAAAAAGATGTTTGGCGGAGTTGGCTATCTGGTGCAAGGCAACATGGCCTGCGGCGTCAATCAGGATGATCTTATTGTGCGCGTGGGACCGGAAGCGTACGAAGATGCGCTGGTCGAGCCTCACACACGCGTGTTTGATATGACCGGGCGGCCGATGAGGGGCTGGATTGTGGTGACACCGGAGGGCTATGGCAGCGATGCGGATCTGGACGAGTGGGTACAACGCGGCGTCCGTTTCGCAGCGACCTTGCCGCCGAAGTAGCGGCGCATTGCGCCAGCAGCTTGGCGGAGGAATAGCAGGCAGGTGTGGTCATGAGAGGCGTTGAACCCCGGCGCGTGCTGGTCTTGGAAGCCCAGCAACGGCGCTTCCGTCTGCGCTTGGTGGAACCTAGCGCAGAGTATCCCCTGCCCAGCGGGGAGGCGCTGTGCCAGCGCCTGTTGCGCGAGGATGCGAGGGTGCTGGT
>JASFOV010000043.1:0-14867 GCA_050116355.1 Anaerolineae bacterium | reverse complement strand
GCCAGAGATCACCACCTCGTAGGCTGGGGGCAGGGCTGTCTGGCCCGGCGCACAGGCGACCACCAGGTACTTACCCCCGACCAGCAAGGGATCGACCAGCCCCCAGGGGCCATTGCCGGCAAAGAGTATCGCAGTCTGCGTCCAGTCGGGCGGAATGTGCGGCGGCCCTGTCAAGCTGGCTACTTCTGGTGGATAGATCTGAGTGCTGTCCGGTGGAGGTGGTTCGCCTTGGCCATAGCTCTCGTCTATCACCGGCGGCAGGGCGTAGAGGGTAATGGTGGCCATCTGACCATTGGACAGACCACTGACCTGGCCCTGTAGACCGGCGGGTACCAGAGAGACGACGGCTAGATGATTTGCGTAGCACATATCGGAGAGTGGGGATGGCGGGCCCGATCCGAGTTGAAGTGGGGAATCTAGTTTCGCCCCGGGAACAGCGGTGACGGGTACGTTAGGCCCTGGTTCAGAGCACAGCGGGAGGCCCAACCGGGCGGGTGCATCTTCAGGATGCAGAAACTCAAAGTCGAGGCTTGTATAGCGCCAGACGAGGCCTCCCTTTGGTATCTGGAAGATGATGCTGTGTGGAATAGGGACATAGCCCTTGATCTCGGGCACCAAGCGGTAGCGGCCCGGGGATAGGGCGAGGCCTAGTCGCTGCCAAGGACCGTTCGCCATCTCGAAGCGGTGTACGACCTCTCCGCGAGTGTCCACGCTACCTCCAGCCAAGAATTCCAAGTGGAGACGAACGCGATCGCCTGGATCCAGGCCAATCACCGTTCCCGACAAGAGGTTGGGGCCGCGTGTCCCGGGCGTTGCCGAAAGCTCCAGACCGCGCTTGGGCACCAGGGCTTGGGCTACCACCCATACCGCGACCAGGACCAAAGCAATGACCAGGAACGACAGGAAAAGGCGTTGTGTCAGATTCATACCGTCACCCTGTGTATCTTGATAGACGCCACAAGCCGGATTGCAGGTTCTACTGGCTTGCTGTCTGGAAGGAGGTGACAATAGCCTCGTATTCCTCCTCGGCAACGGGTGGAATGGCGGCGTCGAGCTCGTAGCGGCGCTGACCATCAAAGAAGACCGTGGTGCGCAGTAGCGTTTCGGATGCCTCCATTCGGGATACGATGGCGTAGCGGTAGATGGTCAGGTCCCCTTTTTGTACCTTGGAGAGCGGCTCGGTCAAGGTGTTTTCCGCTTCCGTTGCAGCCAACTTGCGGGCGATCTCGGACCCGAGCCATTGTTCCAGCTCCGCCTGGGTCGTAGCCTGCGAGGCAAAGGTTACCGTTTTGCCGGTGGTTGTGTCCTGAACAAGGCCCAACTTCTCGTCCAGCCGGTCCCAGTGCATCGGATAGCGAAAAGACCAGCCTTCGGGCGCGGTGAAGGGGGAGGTGCCGGCCATCTCCCCCTCGTATACGCCCGCTTCAACCAGATACCAGACACCGTCCCGCAGGGCGTGAAAGAGGACGGTGTCGCCCAGGGCCTCGATGTTGTGGATCGCTGCCTCGCAGCACTGGTTGTGAAAGACCTGGTCGTAGCTCTGGGGCAACGTTCGCCCACTGTAGGACAGCCGGACCCGCTCCTCCTGCACAAAGAAGTAGAAAGGCTGGCCCTGGATCAGGCTGAAGCCAAAGGCAGCGTCGTAGCCACGGTCAGCGCCCAGGTCCTGCCCATCCATGATGAGATGATCGTCTACCTCCAATACCCAGTGACCGTCCCAGGTGGTAAAGCGTTGCAAGGGCATGTAGGCCCCCACAGCGACGGCGGTGCCGCTGTAGACGGCCCTGGCGTCCATCGTGGGCTGCCCATCGTCCAACTCAACCTGGTAGGTAAGCGTCGGGAACCCGGTGAAGGTGACGCGGGCCAAGGTGTCGCCTACGTAGGCCGGCGGCAGCCAGTTGCTCTGTTCCCCATTCCAGGGTTCAACGCTGCCTGCCTGTATCTGCAGATAGAGTGGGGTGACATTGGGCGCATTCTCGGCGACCAGGACAAAATCGGTGCCCGAAGCATTGACCGAGACCGGCCAGATAGGCGAAATCCCGGCCAACAGCGGCTCGGGGTTTCCCTCTTTGAACAGATCGTAGAAGGTGCGATTCCACGCGGCGTCAAAGCGGCCCTCGAGCTGGTAGCCAAAGGGTTCCAGAGCCGTGTTGGCCCGGGTTAGATGCTGCTCGGCGGCATGGGCCCGCAGCCCTTCGATCCGGGTCAAAAGCTCTTCGCTGAGGCGGTCTGTGTACTCAAAGTGCCCGGGTCCGTCGACCTCGGCGGCGACGATGGCATGCTCGTCTACGGTCAGACCGGCCGGTGGCGACTGGACCTCCACCAAGAAGCCGTAGCTGGCGTCACCCCAAGCTTGCCAACGGCCGAAGAGGTTCAGCACATACAACCCCGGTTCCAGCGAGAGTTCGATGGATGGTGTACGCTCCAGGGATAGGCTGTAGCGCTCCCCTGGCTTAAACGTCCAGCCCCGCGATCCGGGTGGCCAGCGCTCGAGTTCGTCTGCAGCTGTGACCGAGATCACCTCTAGCAGCAGTTCGTCGGGCCTCTCCTCCGGGGCCAGGCGGAAGGTGGCGGTGAACGGCGAGCTGGCGGTCAGGGGTTCCTCGCTCGTGGGGATGCCGACCATATCGGCGCAAATGCCGACGCTGGTCTCGCCCTCCACCGGCGCCTGGGTCCAGCAGTAGGTGCCGATGCCCGAGATCTGTTCCTGGCCGGCGATCGCCAGCCAGGCTGGGGGTGGTTCCACAGATTCTTCTGAGGACTCGTTTAGGGCGTTGTCAACGGTCAACTCAAAAGTGTCTGTGATGCCGTTGACATCCACGGTGTAGCTGCCTGCGGGCAAGTTCTGCACGTCAAGCGAGATTGTTTCCTCAAAGGGCTCGACAGCTTGTGTGCACACGGCATCCGCAGGGCGTATCGTGGTGATATTGACTTGGAAAGTCTGGTCCGTACGCTCCTGGTGGATCTCGTCGATCTCGGTACAGCCGTCGGGCAGGTAGCCCCGGGCTACCACATTGACTTGGACGGGGAACGATTCGAGAATTAGGATGTCGATCGTTTCGACCACAGCCTCTCCGTGGATCATTTCGCCAGATGGTGGATCGCCAACGGGTGGCGTGGAATTTGGCTGTGGCCCGCATTCGCCACGGAAGAACTCCCATTCGTCGCACTCGCTCCCGTCAGGAAAGATACACACACCGGATTGACTGCCATCACCGGCCGTGCGGATCTCGTAGCTGTAGCCCTGCTCTTGGCAGTATACGGCCGCGGGATTGGGCAAGCCGGCGCTGCCGGTGGCAGTAGCCGGACTTTCATCGGTGCTCTGCACGGCCGGCTGGCAGTTCAGGAGCAGGCCGCAGAGAGCCAACACCAACATCATGACCAAGCCTCTCTGGTTCATCAAAGTTCTCCTTTGAGCAATCCTACCCGGCGATGGGAATTGTCACGGTGCGAAGGCGAAAGTGCCCCGGATACGCCCGCGGACGCATCCGGAGCTGCTTGTTCCTGGCATCCCCCTGATGGACTCATGTGTGCTCTCGCTTAGGGCCAGGGGATAATGGCCGATGCCGCAGGACCCAGTTCGCCCATGGCCAGGACGATGGCCACGGCCAACAGCATCGCCCATCCCCACCGGAACTTGCGAGGTCGCACTTCACGCCAGATGGTTTGCCAGTCCAGCGGATTGCTGGGCACCCCAGGCCAGATCCAGCGCAACCGGTCGGGCCCAACCAGGCCCAGGACTAGACTCTTGAGCGGGTAAAATGCCGGTTTGATCATGTGTTACCTCCCCCACTCACACAAGGCTGTTCTGTGGGTTACGCATGCTGGTTAGCTATGCCGCGAGCCCAGGCGTAGGATCGCAGGTACCCAGCGCGTATTGCCCATCATCAACCAGGCAGCACCCGCCACCGACAGGGCCAGCACGAGCCAGCGGACGGGTTGCAGACGATCCAGCACAGGGACCCAGCGTGCCAATCCGCTAACTGCGGCTGGCGCGGACTCGGGTAAGAGGGCCAAGGCCCTGGTCGCTTCCGCTTGCACACGGGCGGCTTCGTCACTCCGCTGGGCACGCTCCAGCGCCCGGCGCACAGCCGGAGACTGTATCTCACCCAGGGCCCAAGCTGCCTGGGCGCGCACTGCCGCATCGCCATCCTTTTCCAAACTGCGTACCAGCGCACCTGTGGCCGCGGGTGAGCCCACCCAGCCCAACGCCTGGGCTGCATTGCGGCGGGCGTAGGCATCCTCGCTGTCCAGCATGGCCAACAGCGGATCGACGGCCGGCTCACCGATTCCTTCCAAGGCGGCCATGGCGACGTGCCAGCGAGCCGAGGGCTCTGGATCAGCGAGGGCATTGAGCAGGGCATCGATCGCGGCCTGGTCACCAATGCGACCCAGCGCCTCGCCGGCCACGCTAACCTCCGAACCGTTGCCCTGCAGGAACATCGCCCGCAAGGGTTCCACGGCTGCCTCCGTTTGCAGCATGCCCAGGGCCCGCGCAGCCCCTATGCGGACTTGCTGGTTGGGATAGTCCATCGCAACCACCAGGCCGGGGACTGCGGCCAGGTCACCAATTCGCCCCAAAGCATCGGAAGCGGCCCAACTCACAGCCGGATCCGGGTCATCCAAGACGGCCAGGAGTTCACTCCAAACTCCCTGGGGCCGGGCAAGGCCCAGCTGGCGGGCGGCGGATGCCCGGGTGGTGGCATCCTCACTCTCCAGGCCAGCCAGGATCCGCATCACATCTGGGGCGTAGGCTTGCAGTCCGCCAGCCGTCACCGCTTGGACGTGGAGGGGTTTGCCCGGCACCAAGATCAGGCTTGAGGCGCGCTGGGCCGTGGGAAAGACCGGCCCGGCCAGCGGTTGCCACGAGGCGCCGCTACCCAGCGTTACAAAGGTACCGCCTGCACTGGCATGGACCTGGGTGCTACCGATCAAATAGTCCACGGCAACGTAGAGCAAGCCCGGCTCCTGGGAATCGAAGGCCAAGGCCGTGGTGTGGACCATCTGCCCAGCGGCCAGGCCGAGCCCATCCCAAGCCGGCTGCCAGGTCTGGCCGGCGTCCGAGCTCTTGTACACGCCCGTGGTCGCGGTGCCGGCGTAGACGGTCTGCTTGTCTGTCGCCACGAGGGTCGTGATCGCCTCGGCTAATGGTGCAGATTGGGTCCAAGTGACTTGATCGGCCGGACGACCGGCGTCATCGGTATACAAGATGGTATTGGGCATGGCGGCAAACAGACGATCCCCGCTAAGGGACAATCCCACAATCCGGGCCGAAGCGAGCTCGCCCTGCATCAGGCTGGATGCCAACAGCACATCGTCCGTGGCCAGTTCGTAGACGCCCGCTCCGTCCGTGCCCAGATAGAGACTCGCGTCGTCGCCCCAGACCAGACTCGAGACGTCCAGACCGATCTCGACAATGAGCCAACTTTCGCCCTGATCCTCGGACAGAAGCAGCGAACCGTCAGCCAGGGCAACGGCCACGTTGCTGCGCCCATTGTCGGCCCAAGCGACAGGGTTGGCCGCTGCCGGCAGGGACACCGGGAGCCACGTAGCTCCCTCATCTGTGCTGCGGAACAGGTTCGCCTGCTCCGCCCCCTCAGGCTGCCAGGCAGCGTAGAGGGCCACGGGCGGCGCTTCTACAGTCTCGGCTGCGGGCTCCGCTAGACGGGCCACTTGTCCCCAGGCCCAGGTTGTGCTCAGGCCTACGACCACCAGGAGTACACCAAACACCCGTCGAATCCTTTTGCCCATCGTGTTCTTTCGATATGTATCCATCCTATCCTCCCCTACAGGCATTCCTCAGAAGCAACCCGGAAACCGGTGCGATCAGCTGTCGATCCTGAGACGTGCTTGGGCGACTGTTGGTTCCCAAATTGCCCCACGCTCAGCCGTCACGTTGCCAGCGAACTGGTTACGGTGCGGTCGCCTTGGTGGCGTGGGCGTGATGCCAGCCGTCGGATATCTTGTAGTAAATCCGCGGCTCCTGCATACTTTTCCATGAATGCTTGGGCACCGGACTCTTGTGCTCGCGCGCGGATCCGTTCGTCGCTGCAAAGCGTGAGGACAACCAGTGCCGCTGCGGGAGCTACCTGGTGTAGGTGCTGGATGATGTCCGAGCGATCCCAGTCTTTTCTGCCAACGTCGATCACGACTACGTCTGGGTTGAGGCTTCTCGTCAGCGCCAAAGCCTCTTCGGGTTCGCCTGTTTCGCCGACAACGGCTATATCCGGCTCGATGGCTAGGCGCATTCGCAAGCCGCGGCGCACCTCGGCCTGCGCATCAACGACTAGAACTCGAATCATCTCCCCTCTCCCTTCTGTGCAAATGCAACTGTGATTTTGTTCCTATGCACGGTCATATTATAATTAATGGTGGTGTATCTCGCATCGGGCAAGGGACCAGTCTTGGATAGGACATTTGCCGTAGGGACAGAAGGGGGGCAGGATAATGACGATTCGTATCTTGATCGTGGATGATCACGGGGTAGTCCGCCAAGGGCTGCGTATGTACCTAGCGCTGGATCCCGAATTGGAGGTTGTGGGCGAGGCGGTCAATGGTGAGGAGGCCGTGCGCTTGGCGCACAAGCTGGCGCCCGACGTGATACTGATGGATCTGCTGATGCCGGTGATGGATGGTATTGCCGCGACCGCCACCATCCGCCGGGAGCTGCCCGACGTCGAAGTGATCGCGCTAACCAGTGTACTAGAGGACAGCGCCGTCTATGGGGCAATGCGAGCCGGGGCCATTGGCTACTTGCTCAAGGATACGGGGGCCGGCGATCTGTGCCGGGCGATCAAGGCTGCCGCAGCTGGCCAAGTTCAGTTGTCACCAGCCGTCGCAGCCCGCTTGCTGCGGGAGGTGCCACCTCCCGGGCAGTCGGAACCCTTGACCGAGCGCGAGAAAGAGGTGCTGCAGCAGTTGGCTCTGGGCAAATCGAACAAAGAGATCGCAGCCGGTCTGGTTATCGCCGAAAAGACCGTACGGACTCACGTCAGTAACATCCTGGGCAAGCTTGGCGTGACCAGCCGTACCCAGGCGGTCCTCCATGCGGTGCGCACCGGCCTGGTATCGCTGGATTCGGCGGAGTAGGGCAGATGGAGGGTTTGAGGCAGCGGCTGTGGGCTGCGGTACGCCGTCCCGACGGCAAAGCATTGCTGGCTGCGCTTTTGACTCTAGCGGTGCTGCTGCCTGTCTGGTGGCTGGCAGGCCGGTGGTATGGCGATCGCTTGCTGGAGCAAGAGCGGGCGGACGCGGCGCTCGAAACCTCGCTGCGGGCTAATGCATTGTCATCGACTATCAACCGGCGACTGGCCAGGTTACAGGGGTTGTACGCCTTTGTGCAGGTCGAGTTGTCGGAAGAGGATTTTGCGGTACAGTTTGAACGGTTTGCCAGCGGGTTGTACGCCGACACGCGGGGCATCCGCAATCTGGCGGTGGCCCCAGGCAGTGTCGTACGCTACGTCTATCCTCTGTCGGGCAACGAAAGCGTCTTGGATTACAATCCCGCCGATGATCCGCGTACTGAGGTACGTGCCGGCGTCCAACGCACCATCGAATCGCGGGAGGTAGCCCTGACCGGGCCTGTGGAATTGGTCCAGGGGGGGCAGGGGCTCATTGCCCGGCAGGCGGTGTACCAGGGTGGTGTTTATTGGGGCCTGGTCAACATGGTGTTGGATATGCCCACGATGTTGGAAGAGGCGGGGCTAGGTGAGCAGCTTGGAGACCTTGACTTGGCTCTGCGCGATGCTGGTGGACAGGTCTTCTACGGACCGGAACGCGTATTCGATAGCCGCCCGGTGCTGTCGGTCATCCGCTTCCCTGATGATGCGTGGGAGCTGGCGGCTGTTCCCTCAGGTGGCTGGCAGACTGCGGCTCAGGGCCCTTTGCGTTTGTTGCAGGTGGGCAGCCTAATCATCGTCTTGCTGGTAGCAGGCCTGGTATACCTGTCGGTGAACCGGCAAGCCCGATTGGCCCTGGCTGTTCGGGAGCGGACGAGGGAGATTGCTCAGGTGAACGAGCGGCTGCGCCAAGACATCGCCGAGCGCTTGGAGGCTGAGGCAGCCCTTGCGGAGCGGGAGGCGCAGTACCGTAGTATTTTTGAGTCGACTACGGACGGACTGCTGATATACGATCTAGACGGGAACCTGGTGGACCTGAACCCGGCCGCTGCCCAGATGCACGGCTATGCGCCAGCCGAATTCCGCAGAAAACCGCCCCAACAGTTCATCCATCCCGAGTCGTTGCCCCTCTTTGAGCAGTTCCTCGAGACGGTCCGGACCGGTCATGACTTTCGTGGTCGGGCCATGGACCTGCGCCGGGATGGAACTCCCTTTCACATCGAGGTCCTGGGTACGGGGTTTCTCTATGGGGGCCAGCCTCATGCTCTGGCTGTGCTACGGGACATCACCGAGGAAGTCGAGGCCTACAAGTTCCTGGAGCAGCGGGTCGAGGAACGTACGCAAGAGCTTTCCATGCTCCTTGACATTTCGACCAACATCGCCTCTACCCTGGACCTGACAGTTCTCTTGAATCTGATCTTGGAGCAACTCCAGCAGATGGTGGACTATGATGGGGCCAGTGTATTGATCCTAGAGGGGGATGAGCTGCGCAGTGTTGCCAGCCGTGGACTGAACCGCCAGGCAGCACAAGCCCAGGTGTATCTCAGTCGAGAACAGGCGGGCGAGCTCTGGGATGCGATGGAGGGGCACCAACCGCTCATTATTGGCGACGTGCGCGGCGATACGTGGTTGGCCGAGGCGTTCCAACAAGCCTTCGGCGAGTATCTGCAGCGGGAGATGGCGTACGTACGCACCTGGGTAGGCATTCCGCTGATGGTCCAGGAGCGGCCCATTGGCTGGCTGTGCCTCCATCATAGCCAGCCGAAGGCCTATGCGCGGCACCACGTCACACTAGCCCAAACCATCGCCAACCAGGCAGCCACCGCTATCGAAAATGCGCGGCTGTACGGGCAGGCGCGGCGGTTGGCAGCCCTGGAGGAACGGCAACGATTGGCCCGGGAATTGCATGACTCGGTGTCGCAGGTGCTATACGGAGTCGGCTTGGGGGCGCGTACCGCCCGGGTGCTGTTGGATCGCGCGGTTGTCGCACCAGAATTCAAGTCCAGCCTGGTCGAACCGTTGGATTATATCCTGTCGTTGGCTGAGGCAGGATTGGCTGAGATGCGAGCGCTCATCTTTGAGTTGCGCCCAGATTCCCTGGAGCGAGAGGGTCTGGTGGCTGCTCTGAGCCGGCAGGCGGCAGCTCTGCGCGCCCGCCACAAGCTGGAAGTGCACACCGAGTTTTGCGAAGAGCCCATCCTGTCTTTTGAGGTGAAGGAAGCCCTCTATCGCATTGCCCAGGAATCACTGAATAACGCGGTCAAGCATGCCCAAGCCAGTCGTGTGGATATTCATCTCAAGGAGGATGATGGGGCGGTCGTGCTTCAAGTCCGGGACGACGGTATTGGCTTTGATCCCGGGATCGAATACTTGGGTCACATGGGGTTGAACTCGATGCACGAGCGGGCGGCTCAGATTGGGGGCATCCTAGAGATTCAGAGTCAAGCTGGGCAGGGCACTGTGGTCAGGGTGCGTATCCCTATGCCCAACCGTCCTGAGACGGAGGTTCCAGGGCTGGACCCGGATCAAGGAGGGTAACAAGGAAGAGGAGCCCCACCTGGGGCTCCCCGAAAGTGCGTAGCTGTATCATTCTGCGGTTCTAGTTGGGCTTGTTCCTTCCCATGCCTAGCCGTCGGCGAGTTTCTGCCACCAGAACTGGATCAGGGCTCCACCCTGGTGCTCAAAGTACTCGACGGTGACCTTCTGGCGACCGGCAGGCACGTACACGTCATTGCAGTAGGTGCCCGAACCGTCGTGCCATTCGCGGATGATGTAGGGCAGCTCGTCGTTCATCTCCACGCTGACGCCGTCGTCGGCCCGGGCGCAGAAGCGGTAGGTGCCCGCGCTGAAATCTACATAGCTGATCCACTTGACACTGAAGTTGTCAGCTGGCAGACCGGCGGCCGGCGCGGCTGTACCCCAGTTGAAATTGATCGTCTTGTCATCGCGAGCGAGTGCCGGCTTGCCCTTCAAATCGCGATTAGCATAGTACTTGCCCCTCCATTCGGCTTGGTTCGTCACCAGGTTCCACTGGAGGCGCGCCTTTGCCTTGCTGGTGAAGTCGTACATCTCCAAGCGCACTTGATGCTGACCTGCGTCCAGGTAGATGTCGCCGCGATAGACGCCACCCCCATTATGCCACTGGTCGATGATCAAGTGTCCGTCCACCCACAGCCGAGCCCCGTCGTCCACCGCCACGAAAAAGCTGTGGGGACCGGCCGGGAAGCTAAGCTGGTGCGTCCAACGTACGCTAAAGTTGTCGGCGGGAAGATCCTGGGCCGGTGCGCCCGTACCCCAGTCAAAGTCCACGCCAGTGTCCGTCCGCACCAACACAGGAGCGCCACTCAGATTGGGGTTGCTAAAGTACTCGCCCTTCCAGCCAGACTGGGGCTGCACCTTCTGCCACCAGAACTGGATGAGGGCTCCACCCTGGTGTTCAAAGTACTCGACGGTTACCTTCTGGCGACCGGCCGGCACGTACATGTCGTTACAGTAGGTGCCCGAGCCGTCGTGCCACTCGCGGATGATATAGGGCAACTCGTCGTTCATCTCCACGCTGACACCGTCGTCGGCCCGGGCGCAGAAGCGGTAGGTGCCCGCGCTAAAATCCATGTTCCGCGTCCATTTGACGCTGAACCCATCCGCCGGCAGGCCGGGAGCTGGCGCGCCCACGCCCCAGTTAAAGTCGATGTTGGTGTCGTTGCGCACCAGCAATGGATCCCCCCTAAGATCGGGATTAGCATAGTATCTGCCTTTCCACTCAGGAAAGCCTTGTGGCAGCGCCGTCCACCACATACGGGCCATGGCCCCGCCACTGTGCTCGTACATCTCCATCTGCACACGGTGCTGACCTTCGCTCAGAGAGATGTCGCCGGTGCGGGTGCGAGTGCCGTCTTGCCACTGGTCGATGACGAGCCGGCCATCCACCCACAGGCGTACGCCGTCATCTACCTCGACGGAGAAGCGGTAGTTGCCGGCGGGAAAGTGCAGTTGCCGGGTCCAGCGCACGGAAAAGTTGTCGGTGGGTAACCCTGCGGCCGGGGCCCCCGCGCCCCAGTTAAAGTCGATGCCTTTGTCGTTCCTGACCAGTAGCGGAGCGCCATTGAGTCCGGGATTGGCAAAGTACTCGCCCTTCCAATCAGGGTACGACTCGACCGTCTGCCGCCAGAAGGCGATGGTAGCCTGACCGCTATGCTCATACATCTCCACGCGGACGGCGTGCTTGCCCTGGGTCATGATCCGCTGGGCCGAGTAGGTGCGCGTGGAACCATCCTGCCATTGATCGATGAGCAGCTGTCCATCGACCCACAAGCGCACACCGTCATCGGCGCGGACGTAGAACAGATAGGTCTTGCCTTCGAAATCGAGCTGCCGGGTCCAGCGCGCCGAGAAATTGTCAGCGTGGATGCCCTTCATCGGGCTCGCGTCACCCCAGGCAAAGTCGATCTTGGCGTCGTTGCGCACCAGCGGTGAGCCGCTCAGGTTGGTGTTGTTGTAGTACTCACCACGCCACTCGGTAATCTGTACCGGTGTGGGCGTGGGTGTGGCTACAGGGGGCTTCACTGCCGGCTTGGCTGTCGGCGTGGCCGGAACGGGCGTGGGTGGAATCGCCGTGGGCGTAGCCGTCGGTGGCGTGGGGGTTGCTGTGGGCAGCGGCGTGTCTGTGGCCGGAGCTGGTGTGTCCGTAGGCTGGGGTGTAGGCGTATTCGGTTCGGTGGTTGGCTCAGCCGTGGGCTGGATCACCCGAAAAGCAGCGCGCGCCGAACGCCCCGAAGTGACCTCCTGCAACGAGACAATGGCTTCTGGCTTGGCCGTCCACGGACCGGCCTGCGGGTACCGGAAACTGGTCGTGACTGTGCCGTTCGAGTATACTAAGGCGCTGCCATACACGACCCCATCGGTGCTTTCGTTCTCGATCTCTACCAAGTAGACCAGCACGGTTTCGCCCGGTTGCCAACCATACCCATTGACAGTGATGATGGTACCCGGTTCGCCAGTGGCGGGAGTCAGTTGTACATATGCCCCAACAGGCGGGGGCTTGGGGGTCGCAGCCTGGCTATTCCAGATCAATAGGCCCAGGACTCCGACCAAGGCGAGGGCGATTACGCTCACCAAGAAGATGAGCCAGTTTTTAGATTTGTAGGTTGTGCCGTTCATTTTCGAACCCTCCTTCTGTCGAAAGTTTTGGGCGAGTTCTTCCATCCGCCAAGACGGAATCTCCCGCACGAATGTTCCCAGGTAGGTGGACTATGCTCCTATTGGACTCATCCATGGAATCATCATAGCATGGTTGTGCTCCATGCGCATCGGCGGAAGTGTGGATTCCGATTGGGACATTTGCCCCAAAAAAGCTAGACTCCTACCCATTGTGTGGAATGGGGGCTGCCAAGGGATAGGATCTTGGCCAGATTTCGCGAGATTCCTTCGTTTTTCGCTTGACACAAATGTCACAATCGTGTATAATGGGTGAGGAAATCAGAAGTCTGATGACTGATAACCTTGTTCAACCACTCAGATCCAATAAGTTGCCTCTCGCTGCCCGCGCTCACCAATACTTGCGCGGGTTGCTTGAGGATGGCACCTTCCAGCCTGGGGAGCAGTTGCCCTCTCAGAACGACCTCGCCGCGCAACTGGGCATCTCCCGGGCCACGCTGCGCGAAGCGCTGCTCAATCTGGAACAGGAAGGCGCCATCATCCGGCGCCATGGCGTGGGGACGTTTGTCGCGCCATCGTATGGCCACCATCTCGAGGGCGGACTGGAGCAGTTGGAGAGCATCCTGGACATGGCAGCCCGCCAGGGGATGCAGCTGGCGATGGATGCACTGGAGGTAGGGGAGGAACGTGCCGATCAGAAGCTGGCCAAGATCTTGCAGGTCAAGCCGGGCACCGCTGTGACCGGTGTCCGTCGTGTGCTCACGGCAGATGAAACGCCCGTCGCCTACATGTTCGACGTGGCGCCCGCCGCTGTTCTGGCGACAGCCGATATCGATGAGACGTTTGAGGGATCGGTGCTCGATCTGTTGCGACAGAAAAACGAGAACCAGATCGGCCAGGTGGATGCCAAGATTGTAGCGGTGAACGCCGATGCGTACCTGGCCGAGCGCTTGTCGGTCAAACGGCAGCGGGCGTTGTTGCTCATAGAAGAGACGATGTTTGACATTGAAGGTCAAATCGTCGAGTTCTCGCGCAATTACTTTATCCCCGAATTTTTCCGCTTTCACGTAGTACGCCGCTGACGCAGTGAGAGCGGGTTACTCTTTCAACGAGGAAGGAAACAGTCCAGTGAGCATGAAGCATGTCCTAGGTCTCCGATGCACCATCTGCGGCCAGGAGTATCGGGTGGACGATGCCGAATATGTCTGCCCCAAACATGGAGATGACGGCATTCTGGACGTCGTCTATGATTACCCTCGTATCGCCCGTGACATCGACCCCCAAAGACTGATGGGCAACCCGCTGCAATCCATCTGGCGTTACTTGCCCTTGTTGCCCGTGGAACTGGAAGTGGCACAGGGGCTCTTTGAGGGTACCGTGCTGGGCAGTGTGGGCTGGACACCGCTGTACCCCGCTCCCCGGCTGGCTGCGGATCTCGGCCTGGGCACGCTGTGGGTGAAGGACGATGGCCGCCAACCGACTGCGTCGTTTAAGGATCGTGCTTCGGCCATCGCCGTGGTCAAGACCCGGGAACTCGGCTACGAGATTGTGACGACGGCGAGCACAGGCAATGCGGCGGCCGCCCTCTCCGGGTTGTGCGCTGCGGTCTCGCAGCCGAATGTCATCTTTGTGCCCCGCACCGCCCCACAAGCCAAGGTCGCCCAACTGCTGGTCTATGGGGCGACGGTGCTTCTGGTGGATGGTTCGTACGATGATGCGTTCGAACTGTGCCTGGAGGCTGCGCCCGAGTTTGGCTGGTACAATCGCAACACCGCCTACAATCCTTACATGAGCGAAGGAAAGAAGACGGTGGCCTTTGAGATCTGTGAGCAGTTGAGCCAAAATCAAGGGGCCTTGACCGCGCCCGATGTCGTTATCGTGCCAGTCGGTGACGGCTGTATCATTGGTGGCGTGCACAAGGGATTCAAAGACCTGATCGCTCTGGGCTGGCTGGATCGTGTGCCGCGGATCGTCGGCGTGCAAGCTGCGGGTTCGTCGCCCCTGGTCGACGCCTGGCAGCAGGGGTTGGAAGGGTGGGAGATGCAGCCGGTTGAAGCCCACTCTGTGGCTGACAGCATTGTGGCGGGGCTGCCACGGGATCGCATCAAGGCCTTGCGCGCGGTCCGTGAAACGGGCGGCGCCTTCTTGCGTGTCAGCGATGCTGAGATCATCGCGGCGATTCCGGCACTGGCCCAGGGTTGTGGGGTCTTTGCCGAGCCCGCCGCCGCTGCAGCCTATGCCGGCCTGGTCAAAGCCGTCGATCAAAGCCTCGTTTCGCCCGACGAGTGCATTGTGGTGCTGGTCACCGGGTCAGGTTTGAAGGATATTTCGACAGCCATCAAATCGGTGGGTGAACCTACCATTGTCAAGCCGGATCTGGCTGAGGTCCGCCAGGCTATGGAAGGGTGACAAGTAGCAAGCAATCCAACGAATTCTCATCAAGTGAAAGGTAGAAGAAGAATGATAGATCTGACCATCTACGAAGAACAATTAGAACGTACGGTCCAGCGGGCGCGGGAGCGAAACATCATCGTGCCCACCTTCGCACAGATGCGGGACCCCTCGTTGATTCCAGACGCGGTGAAGAGCAATTTG
>JASFOV010000042.1:0-15064 GCA_050116355.1 Anaerolineae bacterium | reverse complement strand
TTCAGTCGGGGACAAGATCGTACATCCATACCATGGGCCGGGCCGTATCACCGGCATAGAGCAGAAGGAGCTTTTGGACGGGACCAAGCGCTACTATGTGATCGAGGTTCCTGGGCCGGGATTGACGGTGTATATGCCCGTGCGCAATGCAGAGGAAATTGGCGTGCGGTCAGCCATGTCCCGGGCCAGACTCGCCCGTGTGCTGAATGTGCTGCGCGGGAAACCCCACACATTGCCCGCGGACTACCGCAAGCGGCAAGAGCAGGTCTATGCCCAGCTCAGAACCGGGCATGTCACGCAGTTGGTCCGGGTCGTGCGCGATCTCAGCTGGCACGGCAAGCGCGATCATCTCACCCAACGGGACGCTGACTACCTGAGACAAGCCCTGGACCTTTTGGTCGCAGAGATGGCGCTGGTGTCGGGGGAAGCCGTCTCTGACGTCAACGACTTGATCCAAGCCACCATGACCGATGCCATGGCCGGTCACCTGAACTAGGTAAGGGGTGCGATCGGCGATTTGACAAGATCTCGGTTCTGTGGTAGGATGGGGCCTGTGGAGAGTGAGTTGGACATGATGATTTTCCAGTTTGTTTCCAACAATCCGATCCGACGACCTAGCAAGGAGCCAGGCCATCCGTCTGGATAGGCTCTTGCTGGGCATTTGATACGAACGATAGCCCAGAGCCAGCCTCCAGAGGGAGGCTGGCTCTTTTTTTGCGCGATGGGAACGACCATCGCGCTTTTGCTTAGCCGCAGTTCCAGAGTCCGAACGATCACAGAATGAGGGAGATAACCCGATGAATGACAAACAGAAGACCCAAGTTGGACCGCAGCCCGCCCGACGACGAGAGCCCGTCCCTCCGCTCCGATAGGCTAGCTTTGGCATTGCGCACACCACCCAGGGCCAGCCTTGACAGAGAGGCTGGCCTTTTTCGTTGTAACGCCGTACGACAAATACGCTGGACCGGAAACCGGGAAAGCGATGAAACTAGATTGAGAGAAAGATGATGAAGCAACCCAATACGCATGAGATCAACAAGGTCGTGCTGGCTTATTCCGGCGGCCTGGACACATCGGTAATCGTTCCCTGGCTCAAAGAGACCTATGGCTGCCAGGTGATCACCTTTACCGCCAACCTGGGCCAGGGTGAGGAGGAACTGGCCGGGCTGGAGAAAAAGGCTCTGCTCAGCGGCGCCAGCAAGGCCTACATCCTCGACCTGCGGGAGGAGTTCCTGACCGAGTACGCCTTTCCGACCATGCAGGCCGGCGCCATTTACGAACGGACCTACCTGCTGGGCACCTCCTTCGCCCGTCCGGTGACAGCCATGCACATGGTGCACATCGCCGAGCAGGAGGGGGCGGACGCGGTGGCCCACGGTTGTACGGGCAAAGGCAATGACCAGGTGCGCTTTGAGCTGACCGTCAAGGCGCTCAACCCCAAGCTGAAGGTCATCGCGCCCTGGCGCGAATGGCACATCCGCTCCCGCGAGGACGCCTTGGCCTACGCCGAGGCCCACGGGATCCCCCTTTCGACGAGCAAGTCGCTGTATTCGCGTGACCGCAACATCTGGCACATGAGCCACGAAGGCCACATCCTTGAAGATCCGTGGCGGGAACCGGAGGAAGAGATGTTCTACCTGACGGTCGCCCCGGAAGCCGCGCCCAATGAGCCCCACTATCTGACCCTCGAGTTCGAGCAGGGCGTGCCAGTGGCGCTGGATGGCGAGCGGATGGATGTCGTCGAGCTCTTTGGCCAGCTGAACAGCTACGGCGGCGCCCATGGCGTGGGCCGGTCGGACATGGTGGAGAACCGCCTGGTGGGCATGAAATCGCGCGGCGTGTACGAGACGCCGGGCGGCACGATCCTCTACACCGCCCACCAGGGCCTGGAGAGCATCACCCTAGACCGGGAGACGCTGCATTACAAGGACGTGATTGCCCAGCGCTACGCCGAGCTGGTGTACTACGGGCAGTGGTTCACCCCATTGCGCGAGGCGCTGGCGGCGTTTGTGGCCAAAACGCAAGAGCCGGTGAGCGGTGCCGTGCGTGTCAAGCTGTACAAAGGCACCTGCTCCGTGGTCGGTCGCAAGTCGCCCAACACCCTGTATCGTGAGGAGTACGCCACTTTTGGCCAGGATGACGTCTATGACCAGAGCGATGCCCAGGGCTTTATCAACCTGTTCGGGCTGCCGCTACAGGTCAAGGCCCTGGTGGATAGCGAGAATGGAATCGCCAAGAAGCTGGAAGCGCCGGACTATGCGCAGTTCAAGCGGGACTGAGGATCAATAGCGATGACCTTGTGGGGCGGTCGTTTCGAGGGCCCAGCCGATTCGTTGATGCAGCGCTTCAACGCCTCGATGGCGTTTGATTGGCGCCTGTACCGGGCCGACATCGCGGGTAGCCAAGCCTACGCTGGCGCTCTGGCGAAGGCGGGCCTGATCACAGCCCAAGAGGCGAAATCCCTCATCGGCGGCCTGGAGCGGGTACTCGCCGAGTTTGAGAACGGTGCCTTTGAGGTCCAGAGCAGCGACGAGGACATCCATACGGCCGTCGAACGGCGGTTGGGCGAGCTATTGGGCCCGGTGGCGGGCAAGCTGCACACCGGTCGCTCGCGCAACGACCAGGTATCGACCGACCTGCGTCTCTACCTGATGAGCGAGATCGAGGTGGTGCAGAGCGCTCTGGTCGACCTGCAGACGACCATCGTCGAAAAGGCCGAAACGCACCAGGACCCGATCATGCCCGGCTACACCCACCTCCAGCAGGCGCAACCAGTACTCTTTGCCCACTGGCTGCTGTCCCACTTTTGGAAGCTGCAGCGCGACCGGGAGCGCCTGGCGGATGCGGCCCGCCGGACCGCCTCACTGCCGCTGGGCGCCGGCGCCCTGGCCGGCAATCCCTTTGCCATCGACCGCCAGGCGCTGGCCCAGGCGCTGGGCTTTGCCGCGGTTGCCCAGAACAGCATCGACGCCGTGAGCGACCGGGACTATGTCGTCGAGTTCCTGGCCGCGGCAGCCTTGCTCCAGGTCCATCTCAGCTCACTGGCCGAAGATCTCATCATATGGGCCAGCGCCGAGGTTGGCTTTGTGACCATCGATGAGGCCTACACCACCGGCTCGAGCCTGATGCCACAGAAACGGAATCCTGACGCGTTGGAGTTGGTCCGGGGCAAGAGCGGGCGCATGGCCGGCCATCTACAGGGCCTGCTGATGACGCTCAAGGGATTGCCGTCGACTTACAACAAGGACCTGCAGGAGGACAAGGAGGCGCTATTCGATGCCGTGGATACCCTGGCGCTGGAGTTGCCCATCGTGACCGGCATCGTCCGCACGCTGCAAGTCCACGGTGCCCGGATGGCCGCCGCCCTCGACGACGCGCTGCTGGCCACCGACCTGGCCGACTACCTGGTGCGCCGGGGCGTACCCTTCCGGGAGAGCCACCACCGGGTGGGGCAACTGGTGCGTCGCGCCGAAACGCTGGAGGTAGCCCTGGCCGAGCTAGAGTTGGCCGACTACCAAGCGGTTCACCCCGCTTTTGCGGACGACGTGTACGCGTTGTTCGATTTCCAGCGCTCAGTGGCGGCGCGCAACGGATACGGCGGCACGGCGCCCGAAGCCGTCCGCCTTCAGATCGAAGAAGCCCGGGCTGCCCTGGCCCCATGAGCCGGCGCAAGCCCACAGCACAAACCCCAATCAAAGGAATAGGAGGAAGATCATGAACTGTCTAGAATGTGGTGCAACCCTGGAGCTGGGCTCCGACCTGGAAGAAGGCGAGATCATTGTCTGCCCCGACTGTGGTGTCGAGTGGGAGGTTATGAGCCTCGATCCGCTCAGCATTGAACTGGCGCCCGAAGTCGAAGAAGACTGGGGAGAATAAACGGATGAAGCTGGCACTGGTATGCTCGCGCGTGCGCGTGGAGGAGAAGCAGATCCTAGCCGCGCTGCGCGAGCATGGCATTGATTTCGACCGGATCGACCCCCGCCACGTGTCGCTCGATGTAGGCGACAACCACCTGGCCGAGTACGATGCCGTGCTCGTCCGCTGTCTCAGCCACTCGCGGGCCTACTATTTCAGCCACTGGCTGGAGGATCGTGGCGTACCAGCGGTCAGCTGCCACCGGGTGATCAGCACCTGCGGCGACAAGCTGTTGACCAGCGCCGCGCTGCAGGCCGCCGGCTTGCCCATTCCGCGCACGATGGTCGCCTTCACCCCCCAGGCGGCCCTGGAGGCCATGGAGCAGATGGGCTATCCGGTGGTGATCAAACCCCTGTCCGGGTCGTGGGGCCGGCTGCTGGCCCGGATCAACGATCGCGATGCGGCCGAGGCGATCTTGGAGCACAAGGCGACCTTGGGCGGCTACCAGCACGGCATCGCCTACCTCCAGGAATACGTCGACAAGCCGGGTCGTGATATCCGCACCATGGTCGCCGGTGACACGCTGATCTATGCCGTATATCGCCAGGCAGGCCACTGGATCACCAACACGGCCCGGGGCGGCGAGACCTTACCCTGCCCGGTGAGTCCCCAGATCCGCGACCTGTCGGTCGGTGCGGCGCGGGCGGTGGGCGTCGGCGCCAAGGGACCGGGCATCGTCGCCGTCGATCTAATGGAGACGGCCGGCGGCCGGCTGCTGGTCAACGAAGTGAATCACACCCCCGAATTCCACGGCGCCCAGCAGGCCACCGAGGCCGATATCGCTGGCGCCATCGTCAACTACCTACTCGATGTAGCCAAGGAGGGATCATGATCCAGGCGGCTATTGTGGGTGCCTCGGGCTATGCCGGCGGCGAGTTGCTGCGGCTGCTGCTGGCCCATCCCCAGGTGGAGGTGACCCAGATCACGTCCGAGACCTATGCCAAACAGTATGCCCATTATGTCCATCCCAACCTGCGCGGGCATACGTCGCTGCGTTTCGATCGCATGGCCGATTTGGCCCCCTGTGATCTGCTGTTCCTGGCCCTGCCCCACGGACACGCCGGGAAACGCATCGAGAAGCTGGCGAGCCAGGCGGAGCGCATCGTGGACCTGTCGGCCGACTTTCGCCTGCGGGACGCGGCGGGCTATGCCCAGTGGTACGGGCAGGAGCATCCCGCGCCCGAATGGCTGGAGCGCTTTGTGTACGGCATGCCCGAACTGTACCGGTCGCAACTGGCCGACGCCCGGTATGCCAGCGGTACCGGCTGCAACGCCATCGTCACCCTACTGGCGCTCTGGCCCCTGTACCGGCGGGGCCTGGTCCGCGAGACGGTGATCGAGGTCAAGGTCGGCTCCTCCGAAGGGGGCAACAAACCCAATCCCGCCTCCCACCATCCGGAGCGGGCAGGCGTGGTACGGACCTACGCACCGACGGGGCACCGTCACCTGGCCGAACTGATCCAGGAACTGCAGCCGGATACCTCCGGTACCGGCCAGCACGGGATCCACTTCTCCATCACCTCAGTGGGCATGGTGCGCGGCGCGCTGGCCACTTGTCACTGCCTGCTGCACGACGGGTTGGACGACCGGACGGCCTGGCAACTGTACCGCGACGACTATGGCCAGGAGCCGTTCGTGCGGCTGGTGCGGGCGCGGCGCGGCATCCACCGCTTCCCCGAGCCCAAGATCCTGACCGCTTCGAACTACTGCGACATCGGCTTCGTCGCCGAGCCGGAACAGAAGCGGCTGGTGGTGATATCCGCCATCGACAACCTGATGAAAGGCGCGGCGGGCAACGCCGTGCAGACCATGAATGTGATGTACGGCTACCCGGAACGCCAAGGACTCGAGTTCCCGGGGCTGCATCCCATCTAGACCGAGCCAAGGAGGAAATCCATGATCGTCACCAAAGCAGGGGGCAACGGCCACCTCGATATCGAAGCCGTATGCACCGACATCGCCGAACTGGTCCAGCAGGGCGAACAGGTGGTCCTGGTGCACGGCGGTTCGCACGAGACCAACGTCTACTCGGAAAAGCTGGGCCATCCACCCCGGTTCGTGACCTCGACCTCGGGCGTCGTCAGCCGGTACACAGACCGCGAAACGCTGGAGATCTTTGCCATGGTCACCGCCGGCCGCATCAACAAGCTGCTGGTCGAGCGGCTGCAACAGATGGGCGTTAACGCCATCGGTCTGTCAGGACTGGACGGCCGGCTGGTGGTGGGCAAGCGCAAACCGGCCCTGCGCATCATTGAGAATGGCAAGCGCAAGGTGCTGCGCGGCGACTACAGCGGGCAGATCGAGCAGGTCAACACCGCGCTGCTGACGACCTTGCTGGCCGCCGGGTACGTACCCGTCATCGCGCCGTTGGCCCTCAGTCACGGGGGCGAGGCGCTCAACGTCGACGGCGACCGGATCGCGGCGGCGATCAGCACGGCGCTACAGGCCGAAGCCTTGATCGTGCTGTCCAACGTGCCTGGGCTGCTGAGCGACTATCCCGATGAGAAGTCACTCATTCCCTATATCCCGCTGGCCGAGGCCGCCGAGCATTTGGACCACTATGCACGGGGGCGGATGAAGAAGAAGATGCTGGGCGCCATAGAAGCCCTGCACGATGGCGTGGGCAAGGTCATTATTGCCGATGGCCGCGTTGGCCAACCGCTGCGCAAGGCGCTGGCCGGCCAGGGCACGGTGATCGAGTAGGCCATGACCGACACATTCACTGCAGAGAGCATCATTCACCTCGAAGACCGCTACGACTCCGGCCTGTATTCCAAGCAGCCGCTGGTCCTGGTCGGCGGGCAGGGCGCCCGGGTGTGGGACCTGGACGGCCAGGAGTACATCGACTGCGTGGGCGGCCAGGGCGCCGCCAACGTAGGGCACGCGCATCCGGCGGTGAGCGAGGCCATTGCCATCCAAGCCCAGAAGCTGCTGCTCTGCCCCAACGGCTTCTACAACGACCAGCGCGCCCGGCTGCTGGCGGAATTGGTGCGCATCGCGCCGCCTGGCCTGGAGCGCGCGTTTCTGTGCAACTCGGGGACGGAGGCCGTCGAGGCGGCGCTGAAATTCGCCCGGATGAGCACCGGCCGGGGCAAGATCGTGGCCGCCATGCGCGGCTTTCACGGGCGGACCATGGGCGCCCTGTCGGCCACCTGGACCAAGAGCTACCGCCAGCCGGTCGAGCCCTTGGTGCCCGGCTTTACCTTCACCCCCTACAACCGCCTCGAGCGCCTGGAACAAGCGGTGGACGGCGAGACAGCGGCCGTCATCCTGGAGGTCGTGCAGGGCGAGGGCGGCGTCATCCCCGGCGAGCGCGAGTTCCTGCAAGGAGCGCAGGTAATCTGCCAGGAACGCGGTGCGCTGTTGATCATCGACGAAGTGCAGACCGGTTTTGGCCGGACCGGGCGCATGTTCGCCGGTCAGCACCACGATCTGGAGCCGGACCTACTGACCCTGGCCAAATCGATGGCCGGTGGCCTGCCCATGGGCGCGGTGCTGCTGGGCTCGCGGGTGCAGGAACTGCCGCCCAAGTCGCACGGCAGCACCTTTGGTGGCAATCCACTGGCCTGCGCCGCCGCCCGGGCGACGATCGGCGTCCTCGAGGCGGAAGGGCTGCCGCAGCGGGCCGCCGCGCTGGGCGCCCGCCTGTTGGATGGACTACGGGCCATCCCCTCCTCTCAGGTGCGCGAGGTACGTGGCCTGGGGCTGATGGTGGCCATCGAACTCAAAGGGCGCTCCGGCCCGGCTCTGGCCGCTCTGGCCGAGCGCGGCGTGCTGGCCCTCTCGGCCGGCTCGAACGTGATACGCTTCCTGCCGCCGCTGGTCATCAGCGCCGCGGACGTCGCGACCGTCATCGACCACGTGGCCGCCGTCCTGGAGGACTAGGCATGGACGAGATCGGCTTCCTGCAGGACCTGCTGTCCATCCCCAGCGTCTCTGGCGAGGAGGACGCGCTGGCCGTCCACTTGGTGAAGACGATGGCCGGCCTGGGCTTTGACGCCGGTCGCGACGAGGCGGGCAACGTGATCGGCGCCGTGGGCCGCGCCGCTGCCGAGCGGACCGTGGTGCTGCTGGGCCACATGGACACCGTGCCCGGCCACATCCCGGTGCGGCTGGAGGGCGACCGGCTTTACGGGCGGGGCGCCGTCGATGCCAAGGGTCCCCTGGCTGCCTTTGTCCTGGCCGCGGCCCAGGTGGCACCCCGACTGGCGGGCACCCGGCTGCTGGTCATCGGCGCCGTGGAAGAAGAAGCCCAGAGCCGCGGCGCGTTGCATCTGGCCCGGACCCTGCCCCCCCCAACCTGGGCCATCATCGGCGAGCCGAGCGACTGGCAGGGCATCACCCTGGGCTACAAAGGCGTGCTGAGCCTCGGCTACCGCCTGGTGCAGCCCAACGGCCACACCGCCGGCGCCGAGCCGGGCCCGGCCCAAGAGGCGGTACGCGTTTGGAACGAGCTGGCCGCCTACGCCGAAGAGTACAACCAAGGGCGGACGGGGCGCTTCGAGCGGATCGAACCGGCGCTGCACACCATGCGGACCTTTGGCGACGGTCTGCAACAGGGCGTGGAGATGGGCATCACCGTGCGCCTGCCGCCGGGCGTGCTGGCCGCCGACCTCGAACTCCACCTCCAACAGTGGTGCGACGGCGCTGACCTCACCGTCCGCCAGAGCGCGCCCGCCTACCGCTCGGAAAAGAACACGCCGCTGGTCCGCGCCCTGTTGCGCGCCATCCGCGCCGCGGGCGGCCGGCCGCGTTTCAAGCTCAAAACCGGCACCGCCGACATGAACGTCGTCGGCCCGGTGTGGAACTGCCCGATGGTCGCCTACGGTCCCGGCGACTCGGCCCTGGATCACACCCCTGCCGAGAACATCAACATCGTCGAGTTCCAACGGTCCATCGAAGTGTTGGCCAACGCGGTGGAAACCCTGGCTAGCTGACGGACCTGTTAGTGCAGGCTGCCCGTCCATCATCTCGCATCCACCAGCAGGCCTCCCCCCGGCAACCTGTCGATGTGGGCGACGTAAGCCTACGGAGATTCTCTCTCTGCGAGGCGCCATTTACGCCGAAACAGACTCCCCTCTGGCCTTGGGAGACCATTTCGGCGCTCGCAGGCGCTATTTGTCCCTCGCGATGACGAGGCTAGGCAAATTCCCACCGCCTCGTTCTCACCACCCCGGTCCGTGCCCTGTTGCAGCCATCGACAAGCTATGGTATGATAGGCTCAGTCAAGGAAGATCCAGAACAGCACCATGTCGATGTCGTTATTGAGCACCAAACTCCATAGACCGCCGGTGGGTCCCAGATTGGTAGCGCGCCCCCAGCTGCTGCAGCGGCTGGAGGAAGGACTGGCCTTGCACCACCGGCTGACACTTGCCTCCGCCCCGGCCGGTTTTGGCAAAACCACGCTGCTAAGTCATTGGCTGCACCAGACGGATAGAGCCGCCGGCTGGCTCTCGCTGGATGAGGGCGACAACGACTTGACGCGGTTTCTGGCGTACCTGATCGCCGCCCTCCAGCGAATCGATCCGGCGATCGGTCAATCGGCCCAGGCGATGTTGCAGGCCTCCCAGCCCCCATCGCTGGAACCGCTGCTCACCAGCCTGATCAACGAGATTGCCGCGCGGGCGCAGCCGGCCATCCTCGTTTTGGACGACTACCACGTCATCGAAACAACCGCTATCCACCAGGCCCTGACCTTCTTGCTCGACCACCTCCCCTCGCAAATGCATCTAGTCATCGCCAGCCGCGCCGACCCGCCCCTGCCATTGGCCCGCCTGCGCGGCCGGGGGCAGCTGACCGAGCTGCACGCCACCGATCTGCGCTTCAACCCAGACGAGGTGGGAACCTTCTTGAACGACGCGATGGCCCTGGGCCTTTCCGCAGAGCAGGCACAGGCCCTCGCCCAACGGACCGAGGGTTGGATCACCGGTCTCCAGCTGGCAGCCCTATCCATCCAGGGACGGGACGATGTCCCTGCATTCATCGAAGCGTTTGCCGGCAGCCATCGCTACATTCTGGACTACTTGACCGAGGAGGTCCTGAGCCAACAACCCAGGGAGGTGCGGGACTTTTTGCTGCGAACGGCCATCCTGACCCGGCTCTGTGGCGGGCTGTGCGATGCCGTGCGGTTCGGTGATGGCGGACCGCCCACCCGTTCCCAAGGGTCCGCCGTCGTTCGATCCGGGGAAGCAGCGGAGGGACGTCCCAGCATCGATTCACAAGCGGCACTGGAATCCCTGGAGCGCAACAACTTGTTCGTCGTTCCCTTGGATGACAAGCAGGAGTGGTACCGCTATCACCATCTCTTTGCCGATCTATTGCGGCAGCGGCTGCAGCAGGAGAACCCTGATCTGGTGCCGGTGCTACACCGCCGGGCCAGCGAATGGTACGAGCAGCAGGAATTGATGGCCGAAGCCGTGAGCCATGCGCTCACCTCAGGCGATCTTGAGCGAGCCGCCGGCCTGATCCAACAGACGGGCTGGGCCACTTTTACGCGTGGCGAGATGGCGACCATCTTGCACTGGATGGATGACCTCCCGGACGAATTCGTGCGGTCGCAGCCGCGATTGAGCATCCTGCGTGCCTGGGCGATGGCCAAGTCGGGCCAGATGGAGGAGGTCGAACCCTGCCTGCGCGGCGTGGACCTGAGCCGGTTGCCTGGCGAAGCAAGCGCCGTGCGCGCCTATGTCGCCGGCGTTCGCGGCGACCTGAACCGCGCGATCCAGCTTTCGGAACAAGCCCTCAAAGATCTGCCCGCCGATGACTTGGTGGTGCGGGCCATTGTGGCCCAAAACCTGGGCGTGGCGCACCATTGGAGTGGCAACCCAGCAGCTGCCAGCCGGATCTTGAGCGAGGCGGTCACGCTGAGCCGTGCGGCCAACCAGGCATTCCAAACGCTGACGGCCCTGGCCATTCTGGGTCGCGCGCTGGAGATGAAAGGGGCCCTATGCCAGGCGAGGGAAACCTACCAGGAGGCGCTTGACCTGGCCTCCGGACCGGACAACCCGCCGGTGCCCTTTGCCGGCATGGCCTACGTGGGCCTGGCCAGGCTGTCCTACGAGTGGAATGATCTGGACAGCGCGCGGCGCTACGCGCTGCAGGGCATCAGCCTCAGCGAGCGGGGGGGGTTCTTGGCCTACCAAGTGTTCGGCTACGCCCTCCTGGCCTGGGTCTACCGAGCGCAAGGGGACAACGTCCGTGCGGCAAGAGCGCTTGAGCAAGCAGAACGGCTAGGTCAAGGCTGTGATTACGATCTGGTCATGGCCCTCGTCGCCGACGCTCGCGTCCGCTGGTGGGTGGCGCAAGGGGACCTGGCGGCTGCCGCCCGTTGGGCGCGGGAGCAGGAACCGGTACGGGGAGATGACTTTAGCGCAGCCTTGGAGATCAGAGGGATCACGGTTGCCTGGGTGATGAACGCCCAACAAAACACCGAGGCAGCACTGCCATTGCTGTCACATCTCCTGGACGCCGCGGAGGCGGCGGGGCGTCGTGGGAGTGCGATCAAGATCTTGGCGCTACAGGCCTTGGCGCTGGCCGAGCGTGGGGACACCAGGCAATCGTTGTCTGTATTGGAACGGGCACTGAGCTTGGCCGCGCCCGAGGGCTATGTGCGCGCCTTTGTTGATGAAGGCCGGTCGATGGCCCACTTGCTGTCGCAGGTTCAGACCGCGCCCCAGGGTACCTGGCCCGACTATGTCGATCGCCTGCTGGCAGCCTTTGACCAGAGCACCGCCACCGCGCCGGTGGCCCAAGCCCTGATCGAGCCCCTAACCGAGCGCGAGCTTGAGGTGCTGCACCTCATTGCCACCGGCCTGTCGAACCGGGAGATCGCCCAGGAATTGGTCATCGCCATCAGCACCGTCAAGTCGCACATCCACCACATTTACGGCAAGCTGGGCGTCGAGAGTCGCACCCAGGCGATGGGCAAGGCCCAGGCGTTGGATCTACTGTAGCCGGGCCCAGCCCACCCCACCTCTCTCCAGCCGGTCCAAACACCGTCCGTCGTCGCCTTCCATCTCTGAATCCACCCCTCGGGATCCAACTTTCGGTGGATGACGCTCCACCCCCAGGTATGGTATGCTATCTCATGGCAGACAGGGTCTGCGAGGGTCACACCGTCACCCACGGAATCGCCACCGCTCTCACAAACGCATCTGCCCTGGAAGGTTCGTCAAGTTGTCGCGGGGCTGTCACACGCACCCCTTACAATGGGAACGGTCCACTGCAAAGCCAGCAGGGGCCACAAAGAAAGGAACGACACGAGCGATCGACATCAGGAGGGTTGATCCATGAGCAACATCCAAGATAGACGCATCCACCCGGAGATTTCTCTGCGCCTACTGACCCGGTTCTACGGTCTGGTTACCAACAGTGTGTTTCTGCTTATCATCTGCCTGGCGCTGACCAATGAAGATAGGCCACAAGGGCCGGCCATTACCGTCCTGGCCCTGTTGGGTCTGACCATGGTGAGCTCTTTCATCGCCTGGCGATGGGAAAAGGTCGGGGGAGCCCTTGTCATCGCCGGCGCACTGGGCACGGGCGTTGCAGCCTACTCAGCATCGCTGGAATTCGGGCTCGGTTCGCAGAGTTTCCTGCCGGGTCTCATTTACAGCATCCCCTTCTTGGTGATGGGTATCCTGTTTTGGCTGTGCGGCTATAGAGCACCAGCTGGCTCAGCAGAATAGGCCGGAGGCAGGCACCAGAATGAAGAAACCGAGAAGGATGGTAGGCATCTCAACGCGCTTGACGCTGCTGCTCGTCGTGGTGGCTGGGGTAACGGCTGCCTGCTCAAGAAGCGCCACCCCGCCGGGCGCGAACAAGGCCCTGGGCTCGTCTGCCCAGGGCGGCTACCTCTTGCTGCGTTGGCAGGAGGGGTTGGAGGTCATGATCTGGCACGACCTCACCGGCGAGGGCACAGCCCATAGTTCCGGGTCTGTCACAGGCCCGTTCTACATCGAGCGCGGCTCTGCCCGTGCGGCCGATGGACGCAGCCTGACCTGGGAGGTTCAGACCAAGGATGGCACCAGCGGGGAAGCGCACATCGCCGCGGGCCGCTACGATCTGGCGGCTGGCAACCTATTCCTGGTCACCACGCGGGAGGGCGCGACAGCGGTCCGGCAACTCTCGCGCGACCTATCGGCCGTTCCCCTGGAGCATGAGGCGATACTCGCCTTTGCCCGGAACGACCCAGACGTGGTAGCCTTCTTGGACGAGATTCCGCCAGCCAACACGCCTACGCCAGCGCCGACCGTCACGCCGGTGGCCACGTCTACGCCCACGCCCACCTCGCGTCCACCTACGCCGACGGATACCCCCCTCCCACCCACTGCCACACCTCTGCCGCCCACGCCGACGGCTACGCCCCTGCCGCCTACCCCGACACCCGTTCCCGCGCCTGCCGTCGAGCGCATTCTCTTTGCCCCGGGTGCGACGCAAGCCCTGATCGAGGGCTACCTGCCGGCAGGCGGCCGCGCTCTTTATGTCATGGGCGTGGCGGCTGGCCAGTTCCTCGAGGTGAACGCTGCCGTAGGCACGGCGGGTCACGGGCTACGGTTCTCCATCACCGGCGCCGACGGCGTCGTGGTCAAGCCGATGGGCGAGGCCCACGTGCGTACCGTCGTGCCCAGCACTCAGGACTATTATGTCGACCTAACGACTGATGTGGGTGCCACCGAGTACCAGCTGAGCGTGCTCATCCCGGTCCGCATTCGCTTCGCACCTGGTGCCGTCTCGGAGACAGTCACGGACGGTCTGGAGGAAGGCCAGATGCGCAGCTACGTGCTGCGCGCCCTGGCTGGCCAACGGATGATCGTCGCTCCCGAGACCAGCACAGGCGAGATTACGCTGACTATCTCGGGCGCTGACGGCCAAGTATTGCTGAGTGGACGCGCGGGACAGCCCGGCGGTGTATTCGACGGCATTCTATCCACGAGCCAAGATTATCTTATCTCTGTGCAGGCCAGAGGCGGGATCGGCGCTGATTACACATTAGAGATCACCATACCGGCGGAGGTCGAGTCGCAGATCACGATTGAGGGCATCGTCATGAATGTCTCGCCCAGCGCTCGCATTATCGAGCTGACAGACCCGGTCCAACGATTTGCGGTCATCGCCTTGACGGAAGAAAGCGACCTGCGCTCTGCCGGCGGGTCCGAGATCCTGTTGCGTGACCTACCAGCAGGTGAATGGATCGAAGCCACCGGGCAGCCGGGCGAACCCGGGGTGCTGATCGCTGATCAAGTGCGGGTGCTGGCCAACTGATACTGGGAGCAAAGGGGATAGACACAATGGCTAACTCTACACCTCGATCTACCCGTCACCACGAGGAAGCGCTGTACAAGATCGAGGTTCAGGGCCATCTCGACCCATCTTGGTCGACTTGGTTGGATGACCTGACCATCGAACCCCTGGCCAACGGTGGGACCTTGCTGACCGGGACAGTCCGCGACCAGGCCGCCCTGCATGGCCTGCTACACAAGATCCGCGATCTAGGCCTACTTCTCTTATCTCTGGAACGGCTGTCACGAAAGGAATCCGGCGAGTGAGCTGGCCGGCCTCCAAGTGCGCTACGAACCCTTCCTGGGAGCCCGCTGTCTCTGTGGCCAGGGCATGGACCCGCAGGGCTGGAGGTTTCATTGAACCCACAGACGGCCGGTCATGTTTCCGGTACGGCGATTGCCACAGTCTAAGATACACAGGAGGCCGGATGAGAAACCTACTTGTCGATTTGTTGGTAGTGACCAGTTTACTCGTAGTGAGCGCCTGCGCGCCGGTGGCGGGAGACGATCCGGTCGTTCCGTCTGAGGCCGGTTTGACTGCAAGGCTAGAGATGCCAGCCAGCTTGCCTGACGGCGACACGGTCATGATCCAATTCACCCTGACCAATAACTCGGACGAAGCGCTGTATGTCCTCAAGTGGTACACTCCCCTGGAGGGCATCGCTGGTGAGATCTTTCGCGTGGAGCACGACGGCCAGCAGGTTCCCTACGCCGGTATCCTGGCCACCAGGGATGATCCAACAACTGAGGATTACCTTCTGCTGGAAGCCGGGCAGTCGGCGTCTGCCGGGGTGAACCTGGCCACGGCTTTTGACTTTTCGCAGCCAGGCGAGTACACCATTGAATTCCTCACGCCCCGGATCTCTCATGTC
>JASFOV010000041.1:0-15093 GCA_050116355.1 Anaerolineae bacterium | reverse complement strand
CGCCCGTCAAGAAAGAACGCAACAGTCCTGGGTATAGGAGAAGAGGACTCGCGCCGGGCACAGAGGGAAGAGCGGACTAGCAGCCGAGGAGCAGGATGCGCTGGCGGGCGATCTCGCGGTGGGCGTCCAAGTACTGGCGGGCCAGGCGACCGAGGGCGGCCTGCACCTCACGGACGGTGGGCCCGACCGTCTGCAGGTGGCGCTCCTCGTCGGCGGCGGCATCCAACATGCGGCGCACGGGCGTGAGATCGCAGGGCACCACCCCGTCGCAGGTCTCGGCCGCCTCGCAGGCGTGGATGAGATCCTCAAAGGCGCGGTGGGCCATGTCGCGCGCATGCTTGAGGGCCTGGCAGGACTCGGACAGCGGGTCTTCGATCTGGGTGCGGATCGCTTCCAGGGCCAGGTACAGCTCGGTGCGCCGTTGCAGAGGAGCTTCCGGATCGCGATCAGCCGCCGGCTCACCGGCGCCGGTGGCCAGCAGCTGCGCGGCGGCAATCATGACCGGTTCCCGGTCAAAGGGCGCGACGGCGCGCAGGCAGTCGACTTCGCGCTGCAGATCGGCCCGGTAGCGGTCCATTTCCTGGCGGGCCAACGACCAGAAGGTCATCAGCGCCTGGTGGTGGACCTCGATGCGTTGTTGCACAGCGCGGCGCTGGGCACCAGCCGGTTCGGCACTGCGGGCCACATCGTCAGCCAGCTGGGCCAGCTCTTGGCCGGCGGCGATCACCCCGGCTCGGGCCCGGCGGAGGTCGGACTCCAGGGGCGGTTGGGCGCCGTCCATGGCTTCGATCAGACGTTGGACAGTTTGTTGGTGCTGGGCCAGCATCTGCTGCATGGCGCGCTCCTTCCTCTCGATCTCGGCCAGCGCAACGACGATGCGCCGGCGGCGCACGTGAAAGGCGGCCATTTCCGTCGCCAGACCCCGCACCTCGGCCCACTGCTGTTTGAGCCGCGGGGCGAGCAGCGGCGCGTCGGCGCCGGCCGGCACCCAGAACTGCACGCGCTGGGCCAAGCCGCGGGCGTCGCCGGCATAGGTTTGCACCTCGAGATCGGCCGGCCAGTTGGCCGGCGGATGGCGCTCGATCTGGCGCTGCAGCAGCTCGACGTCCGTCAGCCAGGCGGGATCAGCGGGCAGATCGGCCCGATCCAGGTAGGCGATGAGTCGCTGGCGCAGGGCCTGGGCTTCCTCGACGGCGGCGTCCAACTGCTGCGCTTGGGCTTGCCACTCGCGGACTTGGCTGGCCTGCTGCACCAAGTCGGGCGGGGTGCGCGGCTCGGTCGGGCCGCCGAGACTGGCCGCCAGCTGGCTGAGCTCCTGCCACTGGGTCTGGTAGCGGCCCCATTCCAGGGGCTGGTCCGGCCCCCCTTCGGCGGCGCGCATCTCGGTCCGGATCTGGTACAGATGGGCACGGAGGTCGTCCAGGGCGGTACAGAGTTGCTGGTGGGCCGTCCGCCAGCGGCCCAGCAAGGCCAGGTGGGCGCGCAGCGGCGCCTCGATCTGGATGGCCATCTGCCCGGCGGTGATGGGGTGTGCGGGGTCGGGGACCGGCGCAGGCGGCTCGCCGTCCACCACCGGCGCAGCCGGCTCCGGCGGGCGCTCCAGTTCCGCCAACCGATCGCGGGCGGCGGCGGTCAATTCGCGGAGAGCGGCAAGCACCCCCTCGAACTCGGGTCCGTAGAGCCCCACCTGCTCCAACTCGGCCCCCAGCTCCAGCGCCTGCTCGCCCATCCACTGCACCTCGCGGCAATAGGAGACAGTCAGCGGCGGCTGCGGTCTTAGATCCGGCCAGGCCTCCTGAAGGGTATGCACCTGTTGTTGCAGCTCCGTGACAGCCTGGGTTAGCTCGCCGGCCTCGCGATAGAGGCGCAGCCAGTGGACCTGCTCGCGGGCGGCAGCCACGGGACGGAGTTTGCCCAACCAGCCCTGAGAAAGAGCCGGCGGCTGGTCGCGCAGGGCGGCCCGGTGGTGGGCCAAATTGTCATGGGCCAGTTGGATGGCATGCAGGGCCTGGTGGAGTTGGCGGGCAGCAGGGCCGTTGGAACCGGGAGCGACGGACGCCTGCGCGCCGCCTATCTCGCGCCGCAGGTGCGCATGATCCTGCTTGACCTGGTTCAGATCGCGCATGGTGTGTTTGAGGCGCTCGTAGAATTTATCTTTCATGACCTGAATCCTATTGATCCCATCAATAACCACGTGCCCGTGTCATTATAGCACAAAACTAAGTTAATTACAACTGGAAGAAAGGGTGGATTGAGGGTAGGTTTTGGTGGGAATCCGCTCAAAGTTCGTGAATCATACTCTGCGGGGCCGGTCGCGGCCCCTGTGCACGGCGATAGGACGGGCCCCGCGCCCCGCGAATTTGAGATATTGCAACCATGACAGAGCCAATTTGGCAGTGGGATGTTGAAATCTTTCAATGTATTTCACTCTTTTTCATCTTTTTCTTTACTGTAGAGGTGGGAATCAACAGGGTTGACAATCGAACATTTGTTCGGTACAATAGGGTGGTAGGTGCAGACGTAGGAGGGGAGGTTGGGCAAGAAACGAGGGCGCAAGCGGCAGCGCCAGCTGAACATGGCGGTGGCCACCATCCAGCGGCGTTTCGGCCCGCGCGCGCTGTTCCAGGGCACACCGGCCACGACCCGCGGCGATCCGGCGGCGGTCCCGGTCATTTCAACCGGCTTTCCAGCGCTGGACCGCGTGCTGGGAATTGGCGGCCTGCCGCGGGGCAAGATCTGCGAGCTGGTGGGTCCGGCGACATCGGGCAAGACGACGCTGGCCCTCAAGTTTCTGGCGGAGGCACAGACGGGCGGGGGAGAGGTGGTCTATATCGACCAAGCCCTCTATTTCGACCCCGACTACGCCTACCGCTGCGGGTTGGCTCTCTCGCGCCTGCTGGTGGGCACGACCCACGACCTGCAGGAAGCGCTGGCCATGACCGAAGCTCTGGCGCGCAGTGGAGGACCGGTGGCCATGGTCTTTGACGCGCTAGAGTTCCTGTGGACCGATGCGGCGGCCGCCTCTTTGTTGGCCGCGACGCTCAACCGCCTGCCCGGCTTTTTAGCGCGCACCGGCTTGACCCTCTTGGTGCTGCACGAATCACCGCCCGGTGACGTCCCTGGCGGCGGTTCACCGGCCCTCTCCGCGCTGGCCCACGCGGCCAGCATCCGGCTACAGGTGGCCCGTGAGCGCTGGCTGCGACGCCACCACGACGTGCGGGGCTACGAGGCACGGGTGGCGGTGCTCAAAAACCGCCTGGGGCCGGCGGGCCGCAGCGCGCGCATCGAGATCGAGTTCAACGGCACAGTGCGAGGCATGGACCTCTAGACAGAAAGGGATACAGCGGCGATGTCGGTGCTGTACTGTACGATCCCCCAGTTTGCCGCAGCGCTGGTACGGCGCGATGACCCCACCCTGGCGGGCCGGCCCGTGGTGCTGGTCGGGGCGGGCAAGCGGGTATGGGCCGTTTCGACCGAGGCGGCGGCGTGCGGCGTCACTCCGGGAATGGCCGTACCCACCGCCGAGGTCCGCTGTCCGGAGGCGCACTGGATCGAGGCCGAGCCAGCCCGCTACCGGCTCGAGGCCGAAGTCCTGCTCCAACTCCTGGAAGATGCCTGTCCCCGCGTCGAGCCGCACGGCTGGGGCGCCGCCTACGCTGATCTGGGCGACGGCCCCGCGCAGCAGTCGCGGCCAAACGCCATCGCTCTGCTACGGGAGGTGGGGCGCACGGTGCGCCGCGAGATGGGCGCGAGCCTCCAACCGGCGATGGGCTGGGACAGCAGCAAATTCACCGCCCAGGCCGCGGCCTGGCGCACCGAACCCGGCCACCTGCGGGCGATCGATGAGGTGCGGCAACAGGCCTTCCTGCGGCCGCTGCCGGTGACGATGCTGCCGCTGGACCCGCAGATGGTGCGACGGCTCGGCTTTCTGGGGCTGCGGACGCTGGGGCAGTATGGCGCCCTGCCCCGGGCGGCGGTTTGGCAGCAGTTCGGGCGCGTGGGGATCACAGCCCACCGCTGCGCCCGCGGGGAGGATGACCGGCCGGTGATCCCGCGCTGGAAAGCGCCGCAACTGGCCGACACGGTCGAATTCGAGACGCCATTGGCCGAGCGGGCGCGGCTGGTGGCCGCTTTGGTAGCGCTGGTCCGCCCCCTGCTGGCCGGTGTACAGGGACGGCTCCAAGCCTGCGGGCAGGTGCGGCTGACGGTACAGTTCGAAGACGGGAGCCGCCAAGAGCGAACACGGGCATTTCTGCAGCCGGTTTCCGAACTGGGACGGGTGGTACGGGCCCTGGAAGGTTTGCTGGACAAGATGCGCTGGCCCGCGGCGGCCACGGCCCTATCGGTGGCGTTGGAGGAGATCCAGGACGCAGTGCCCGAGCAGCTCACCCTCTTTCCCCTGGAGGTGGAGGGATCAGCCCCGATCGAAGCGGTGCAGCGTTACCTAACGACCCGGTTTCGCGATGCAGCGTGCACCGGCCCCCACGGCGGCGCGAGCCGCTTGCGCCGGGCGGCGCTGGTGCAACCGGGCGCGCCCCTGGCCGAATGGCGCGTCCGCTGGCTGGAGGAGGGGGCGCCATGACCCGGCTGTGGCCCAAAGGCGAGCCGGTGACGACCTGGGGCGGGACAGAAACACCGGACGGATTCGTCTGGAAGCAGAGGCGCCACCCCATCGCCGAGGTGTGCAATCGCTGGCGGGTGCATACCAACTGGTGGGGCCCCACTCCGGAGCCGGGATCGGTCCCGACGAGCGAGGCGGGCGAGGCCATCTGGCGCGAGTACGTCAAAGTGACGACCCACAGCGGACTACTGTGCCTGCTCTACCACGATCTGTTGGGGGGCGGGTGGTACCTGGCCAGGGTGTATGATTGAACGCGACCGGTCTGGCACGTACGCCGAGCTCCATTGTCACAGCTATTTCTCCTTGCTGGACGGCGCCTCATCGCCCGAGGCGCTGGTCGAGCGGGCCGCCGCGCTGGGCTATCCCGCGCTGGCCTTGACCGATCACAACGGCCTGTACGGCGCCGTCCGTTTCTGGCAGGCGGCTCAGGAACAGGGGATCCAGGCCATCATCGGCGCGGAGGTCACACTGGCGGGCGAGGAGGCTGGCGCGGCCTCCCCGCCCGAATTCGGCAGCCGGTACGAGCGGGAAAGCGTAGCTGGAGACCCTATTGATGGCAGTCACCTGGTCCTGCTGGCCGAGACCCAACAGGGCTATGCCAACCTGTGCCGGCTGCTCAGCGCCGGCCAACTGGCTGGCCAGAAAGGGCAGCCGCGGCTGTCCCTGGGTACGCTGGCGGCGCACGCCGAGGGGTTGATCGGGCTGTCCGGCTGTGACCAGGGTGCGGTGCCCCGCGCCCTGCTGGCCGGGGACGAGATCGCGGCGCAACAGATCGCCGGCCGCTTGCGCGAGATCCTGGGACCCGATCGTTTCTGGATCGAGCTGCAGCGCCATTACCGGCCGGCGGACGCGCGACGGGTGGCCGAGCTGAGTGCGCTGGCGCAATGGCTCGGCGCCGGGGTGGTGGCGACCAACAACGTGCACTATGCCACACGCGCCGGGCGACCGCTGCACGACGTCCTAACCTGCGTACGCCATCACACCACCCTGCCCGAAGCGCTGGGCGGCGGCTTGTTGCATCCCAATTCGGAGCGCTTTTTGAAACCGGCCTGGGAGATGGCCGCCCTGTTTGGCGGTCAACAAGCCCATCCCGGCGCGCGCCCACCCATCGCGGTGCGCAATTCGCTGCGCATCGCCGAGCGGTGCGAGGTCTGTCTCGATTTCACCATGCAGCGGCTGCCCATCTTTCCGGTGCCGGACAAACACACGCCCGACAGCTACCTGCGCTACCTGTGCGAAACCGCCCTGCCGCGCCACTTTGACCCGGCGTGCGATCCGGCCCGGGCGCAGCTAGCGCACGAGCTGGGAGTCATCGAGCGCCTGGGACTGGCCAGCTATTTCTTGGTGGTGTGGGACATCGTCCGGTTTGCCCGCGAACAGGGCATCCGCTGCCAGGGCCGGGGCTCGGCGGCCAACTCGCTGGTGGCGTACCTGCTGGGCATCACGCCGGTCGATCCACTGCGCCACAACCTGCTCTTCGAGCGGTTCTTGAGTGAAGGGGCAGTCCCTGTAAGGGACGACAGGACAGGCCCTGTTAAAGGCGACAGGACAGGCCCTGTTAAAGGCGACAGGACAGGCCCTGTTAAAGGCGACAGGACAAGCACCATGCCCGACATCGACGTCGATTTCGCCGCCGATCGCCGCGAGGAGGTGATCCAGTACGTCTACCAACGCTATGGCGAGGAGCACGTGGGCATGGTGTGCAACGTGGTCACCTACCGGGCCCGTTCGGCGCTGCGGGATGCGGCCAAAGCGCTGGTGTTCCCCAGCGACGTCATTGACCGGACGGCCAAAGCGCTCGACACCCGCTCCGCGGCGACGGTCGCCGAATCGATCGAGCAAGCGGCGGCGGGCGCCGCCTTGCAGTCGTCCATCCCCGGGTTCGAGGACGCGATCCCCTTGCCCTGGCAGACATTGGCCCGCCTCTTGCGCCAGATGGACGGCCTGCCCCGCCACCTGTCGATCCACGTGGGGGGCATGCTCATCACCGCCGCGCCCTTGATCGAGATTGTGCCCCTGGAACGAGCGACGATGCCGGGCCGCGTGGTCGTACAATGGGACAAGGACAGCATCGAAGACGCGGGTCTGATCAAGATCGATTTACTCTCGCTGCGCACCCTGGGCGCGGTCGAAGAGGCCGTGCAATGGTTACGCACCAAGTACGGCTGCACCCTCCCGGCGGCGAGTCCCTCGGGGCAAGCCCTGGACGATCTACCCTTGGACGATCCGGCCGTCTTCCGCCTGCTGCGACGGGCCGATACGGTGGGCTGCTTCCAGGTGGAGAGCCGGGCCCAGGCGCAGATGTTGCCCAAGCTCCAGCCGGCGCGCTTCGAGGACATTGTGGTCGGCGTGGCCCTGATCCGCCCCGGCCCCATCCAAGGTGGCATGGTCCACCCCTATTTGAAGCGGCGGCAGGGCATCGAGCCGGTTGTCTATCCCCATCCCACCCTGGAGGCCGCCCTGGGCGAGACGTTGGGCGTCATCGTCTTTCAAGAGCAGGTACTGCGCGTGGCGATGGCCATTGCCGGATTTCGCCCCACCGAGGCGGACCAGTTGCGCCGGGCCATGAGCCGCAGCCGGTCGGAGGAAGCGATGGCCGCGTTACAGGGGCGGTTCCTGGCGGGCGCACAGGCCAACGGGGTGAGCACAGAAATCGCAGTCGAGGTTTGGAAACAATTGGAGGGCTTTGCCGGTTTTGGCTTCTGCAAATCGCACGCGGCGGCCTTTGCCCTGGTCGCCTACCAGACGCTGTACCTGAAAGCCCACTACCCGGCCGCCTTTTTCTGCGCGCTATTGAACCACCAGCCACTGGGCTTCTACCCGCCGGAGGTGCTCACCGGTGATGCTCAGCGCCACGGCGCGTCGGTGCTGGGCCCCGATGTGAACCGCAGCATGGCCAACTGTACCCTGGAGCGGCTAGACAGCGGCCAACAGTGGGCCATCCGCTTGGGGTTGCGCTACGTGCGCGGGCTGGGTGAGGCCTGGCAAACGCGCATCGTCGAGCGGCGAGGCGATCGCGCCTTTCGCGATCTGCGCGATCTGTGCCAGCGCACCCGCTTGCCGCGGCCGGTGGTGGACAACTTGATCCGGGCCGGGGCGATGGACGGCTGGCCACAGCCGCGACGGGACCTGTTGTGGGAGTTGGGCGGGCTGTTCTACCAAGAGGATGGGCTGGACGTGGAAGCGACGGTCGAGGTGGTTGACCTACCCCGCCTGAGCCGGGCGGAGCGCATGGCCTGGGAGTACGAACTCTTGGGCCTGGCACCGGGTGCACAGGTGATGGACCTCTACCGGGAGACCCTGCAAGCGCGGGGCATGATCAGCAGCGGGGTCCTGGCCACCCGCCAGGATGGGGAGCTGGTACGGGTGGCCGGCTGGGCGGTGGTACGCCAGCGGCCACCGACGGCCAAAGGCCACCTGTTTGTCACACTGGAGGACGAGGAAGGCTTGATGAACCTCATCGTGCGCCCCCAAGTGTACGAACGGTACCGGGAGACCTTGCGCAATGCGCCGCTGCTGTGGGTTGAAGGTCGTGTGCAACGGGCGGGGGATGCGCTCAGTGTTTTGGTGCGACGGGCCGGACGGCTGCGCGGCCCGGAGTAATGGCAGGCAGCGAGCAGCCACCCTTCCCAGAATTGCAAAAGCAGACCATTGGATCTATACTCTCCGTCGATTGCTAGCAGTCTGTACTACCACGACGGAGGAGTCGTCTATGACCGTTTCTCATTCTGGGCCGATGGAAGCCGTGCGGGCTCGCTGGCGCCAACACTTGCCGCGGTGGTTGGACCAACGACGGGTGTCCGAATCGGGCGTGATCCTATTCACAGCTTTGATCGTGGGGGTAGGCGCCGGCCTGGGCGCCGTCATCTTTCGCCGGCTGATCGATGGCGTGAACCGACTGTCGTACGATGGCTTGGGCGGCCTGCTGGAAGGGCTCTATCCCTTCACACTGCTCCTCATCCCCGCCCTGGGCGGCGCGATCGTGGGGCCCCTGATCTACTTTTTCGCCCGCGAGGCCAAGGGGCACGGGGTACCGGAAGTGATGGAAGCCATCGCCCTGCGCGGCGGTCGCATCCGACCCCGCGTGGCCGTGGTCAAAGCGCTGGCGTCGGCCATCTGCATCGGCACCGGCGGTTCCGTAGGGCGCGAGGGACCCATCGCCCAGATCGGCTCGGCGTTGGGCTCCACCATCGGCCAGCTCTTTCGCCTGTCGGACGACCGGGTGCGCAACTTGGTGGCTTGTGGCGCCGCGGGCGGCATCGCCGCCACCTTCAACGCGCCCATTGGCGGCTCGATCTTTGCCTTGGAGGTGATCCTGGGCCGGTTCCACTCCACCTATTTTGGCGCGGTGGTCATTTCGGCGGTAGTCGCTGATGTCATTGCCCACGCGTTTGAGGGCAACATGCAAGCCTTCTCCGTGCCCGATTACGTCCTGGTCAGTCCTTGGGAGCTGTTCTTCTATGCGCTCCTGGGCCTGCTGGCGGCCCTACTGGCTGTGGGCTTTACCCGCTTGCTGTACCTGTCGGAAGATGTGTGGGACAAGCTGCGCTTCCCCGAGTACGCCAAACCGGTCCTGGGTGGCCTGCTGTTGGGGGTGGTCGGCATCCTGGTGCCCAAAATCGACGGCTTTCCACGCGTGTTTGGCGTGGGGTACGACACCATCAGCCAGGCCCTGTTTGGCGAGCTGGCGCTGCAGATGGCCCTGGTGCTGCTAGTGGCCAAGATCCTGGCGACGATTCTCACCCTCGGTTCCGGCGGCTCGGGCGGGGTCTTTGCCCCCTCGTTGTTCATGGGCGCCATGATGGGCGAGGTGTTCGGCCAGATCATCCACGCGATCTTTCCAGCGATCACCGCCCCGACGGGTGCCTACGCGCTGGTGGGCATGGCCGCCTTCTTCAGCGGCGCGGCCCATGCGCCGGTCACGTCGATCCTCATCCTGTTTGAGATGACGGGCGACTATCGCATCATCTTGCCCCTGATGCTGACGACGGTGATCAGCACGCTGGTGGCGCGCATCATCAGCCCCGAATCGATCTACACCCTCAAGCTCACGCGGCGGGGGGTCCACCTGCGACAGGGGCAAGACATCGACGTGATGCAGGGCGTCACCGTGCGGGAGGCGATGACCACCGATGTGGACACCGTGCCATTGGACCTATCCTTGGATGATCTGTCCGAAGCCTTTGCCCAATCCCACCATCACGGCTTTCCCGTGATCGACGAGGCAGGCGATCTGGCCGGCGTGGTGAGTATCCAGGACCTGGAGCGGGCCAAGGCCTCGGGCTCGATCGCGGGTAGAACGGTGGCCGACATTGCGACGCGCGAGGGCCTGTTGGTGGCCTACCCCTACGAGCCGATGTGGAAGGCGCTGCGCCGGTTGGGCCGGCGCGACGTGGGCCGGCTGCCCGTGGTCGAACACGAAGACTCGCGGAAGCTGGTGGGGGCGGTGCGCCGCGCCGACATCATCCGCGCCTACGATCAAGCCATCACCGCCCGGGCCCACCACCAACACCGGGCCGAGGTGCTGCGACTGGGCCAAGTGGATGGCACGAGTTTTATTCACCTGCAGGTCCAGTCCGACTCACCCGCCGTTGGCCAACGGATTAGCGACTTGGCATTGCCGGAGGCGTGCCTGATCGTCTCGGTGCGGCGGGGGCGCAAGCTGCACATGGCCCATGGCTATACGGTCCTGCAAGATGGCGACCGAGTGACGGTCTTTTCCGACTCGGAGTGTGTTGGGGAAGTAGAGCGCTTGTTGGCGGGAGAATAGGAAGAGGTTCCCCGGGCTTCCGTATCAAATCCGGCGTAGGCCGCCTGGAGACCCGCTGTCTGTGAGGCGCGCCTTCACACGCCGCCTGTCCTAGCGTTCGGGACAGGGAAGCCGACTTCCCTGCAGCCGTGGGGTACCGCTTCCCTGGCCAAGACGCCGCACGCTGCAAGCACCTTTGGCGGGCGGCGCTCGCAAACCCCAATCGCTTCACAAGACGACAGGGCTGAGGGAGTTCCCCTCCCGACAAGATCGGCTAACCGATAGACTAGTCGTGACGTCTCGAATCTGGATCCAGAAACCTTGCAGTTAATGCCTCGGAGAGCCTAACATTCGGATTCTGCCGCTCAAGGCGCCAACGAGCCTCTCGACTGCAACACGTTGTCATACGGCGCTTTGCCCATAGCGATAGTACTCAGTCGCATAGGCCAAAACCGCCCTCGATTAACTCCTTCAATCGCTGCGTGAAACGCGCTGCCGGAGCGCCATCGACAATATCATGATCAAAGCTGATGGTAACACTCAGGTACTCACGGACTTCTATCCGGCTATCAACGACACCTGGTTTCTCGGCGATGCCACCCAAGGTTAACTGGAGAGTGTGGTTGGGAACCGGAATTCCCCAGCCACCGCCTTCTCCGAACATCCCAATGGAAGTCACCAACACTGTGCCATAATATTCCTTGATTAGCTGCGGATCCTTGAAAAGGGCCCACAGGAACAATCGCCTGGCAAATCCAGGTAGCAGGACAAACCTATCTATAAACTTTGACTCCTGACTGCTCTTGTGCTCCTGCTGGAATGCCCGGATTTCTTGGTGGATCTCTCGAAAGGTCTTCTTGTTCACCCCTCTGAGAATATGAGGCCGAATGGTCTTCTTACCATCCACTTCAACCTCAAACAACGAATTCAGATCCACCTCATCAAATATAATCAGCCGGTTCCGCCAGTTCCGATAGGCGTGCATATGCTTGTTCATATCAATAGCTTTTCCCAGACAAGCTATGACGAACGCTGTGAATGAGAGGGTTTCGCCGGTCTGAACCTTATGTTGACGAATTGCCTGACGGGCTTGGGTAACGTCGAACTCGACCAGCCCATGCACGGTATGTTTCTGGCGTCCCATCCGTCCACCATCGACCATAAGAAGTCGAGTCCTGGGATATTGCAGGACAGTATGCTTGTCGTGTTCTGTTTTCATGGATTCTGCTTCCCTTCACCAGCCCCGGTCTCCCCGAAATATCGTTGGATGATTTTCACGGCGTTGCCGATGCCATTCTCAGCACGGATGGCTTCTCCGTGTGCACTGGCACGTTGCTTTATGCCAAGATCTGTAACTGCAATCCTGATAGCTTCGGCTAGGCGATCAGCGGTCAGATTCTTCTGCGGTATTGGATCCGGTCCAAGACCCAAGGCTTTGATCCGCGCTCCCCAGAAGGGTTGGTCAAGGACAAAAGGGACAATCACGGTTGGTACGCCAGCGCGTAGCCCCTCAGCAGTAGTTCCTGCACCACCATGATGAACCACAGCCGCCATGCGCGGGAACAGCCAACTGTGGGGCGCAGAGTCCACCACAAGCACATTGTCTGGCACCAGCTCGGTGCGCAAACCGCCCCATCCTGTGAGCAGCAGTCCCCGTTGACCGCTCTTGGCCAGCGCCTCCATGATAAGCCTGGCAAGCTCTTCCGGGTTGCGACCGGCCATACTGCCAAACCCGATGTAGACGGGCGGATCGCCTGCCTGCAAGAACGCTTCCAGTTCGGATGATGGCTGCCAGTCGGCCTGTGTATCCAGAAAGAAGTATCCGGTGACATGTACACTTTCTGGCCAATCTGCCGGATGCGGGATGATGCTGGGGCTGTACGCGCTCAGCAGCGGCGTTGATCTTATGGCGCGGTGGAAACGAATGCCCGACCAAGTTGACAAGCCCAGGTGTTGTCTGAAGTCATTCACGAAAGGACGGTACCACAGCCAGATAACCTGGAGCATAGCCATGCCAGACAAAAGGTTATGCAGCCCACCCAAATCCCTCTGTATAGGCCAAGACGGCGCTGGGAAAGCTCTCGTCGGAAGCAGAGGAGTCGGCTCGACATTGATAATCGGAATGCTCAGCGCGTCTGCGATGGATTGTCCGAAAGCGCTGAAAACGCCCAAGCAGATCATTGCATCCGCATTGCGGCATGCTGCGTAGGCGTCATCTGCCATCTTGGCAACGAACGGGCCAATCATTGTCCTGACAGCACGAATCGACTTGATGGGATTCCCGCCGCCTGTCTCCATGAACCTCCGCCCCGTGTCGCTCGCCATGATCTGCTGGACGTCACCGCGCAGTGGGTGAAAGCCCACATCGTGTTTCTGTATGAAACCAGCAAAGTCTTCGGGAGCAGCCAGACACACACGATACCCTGCTTGTTGTAGTCCTCTGCTCAAAACAACACAGGGTTGGATATCACCTCGCGAGCCTGCAGCGAAAACTGTGATCTTCATCTTGCCCCCTACGTAACGGTGAAAGTTGGGGATAGCCGCATAATCAACATTATGCACCCGGAATCCTCTTCTGTCAAACGGGGGAGTCGGCCCTTGGAAGAGCACCGTCCAAAGAAGCTGGCAGTCTCCCTGTCTGCAGTCCCATGGACCCGTTCGCAAATGGCTCTTTGCCAGGGCCGAAGGAGCATCTTGCGTCCGCGTGATTCCGCAGCATCAGTGCCCCATGCTTGCTGGTACACCCGAACGGGAATCCAATCGTGGCTGTGGTGAACCTTTCTTATGAGACGGGACACAAACGACAAAACCAACTCGCCTTGACCATTCAAATACCGCTACAGTGATGACGAGCATGCCCTAGCTTGAGACGCATGGCTGCCCACACACGAGATACCACTACCTTTCGCAGAGGGTTTGCCATAACGCATCATAGATTCATGGTTTACGAGAGTTGACGTTCACGCATTTTCGTGATACACTATTCTACGTGGAGGTAAATGATGGAAAGACAAAACATTACTCTGTCGCTGCCCAAAGACACCCTGCTCAAGGTCAAGTTGATCGCTGTAAAGAGACAGACTTCCGTTTCTGGTCTGCTGACCCAAACTCTTGAGAGACTCGTTGAGCGCGAGGATTCCTATGCTCACGCCCGCTTGCGCCACCTCCAATGGCTGGAACGTGGCATGGACCTGGGAACTGCTGGTCAGGTAACGATCAGCCGGGATGAGCTCCATGAGCGAAGCTAGATCCTTGCACTTCATCGATACCAACATCCTAATCTATGCCCACGACATCTCAGCCGGTCAGAAACATGGTCGGGCTAAGGAATTGATGCGTGACCTGTGGCACTCGGGCGACGGATGTCTGAGCATCCAAGTTCTCCAAGAGTTCTACGTCAATGTGACCCAGAAAGTCGCCAAACCGTTGTCCGCCGAGGCCGCCGCGCAGATTATTGCTGACTTGTCGGTTTGGGAGGTGCATTGTCCCAAAGCGGAGGATATATTGGATGCAATCCGTCTACAGAAGCGATACCAGATCTCATTCTGGGATGCGATGATCCTTATTAGCGCCCTTCAACTAGGCTGCCGCGTGCTCTGGTCAGAGGACCTCAATCCGGGCCAGGTTTATGACCAGGTGGAGGTACAGAGTCCTTTCTGAGAGGCTCTTTCCCTCGACTAGGGCTGCTTACCAAGCCTACACGTGATTGCGCAGCATGAGTTCCTTCGGGTTCTGATGGAGGTACACCTGCTGGTGTACCCGATGTTGCGTTGGGCACCCCCGCTGAACCCGGGGACAGGCCGGCACCCAGTCTGGCACCGGGTAGCAGCTCACGTGATGCTTGAGCAGTGTCAACGGTACGATCAGCGGCAGCAGCCCTTGCCGGTAGTCCTCGATGAGGCCCAGGAGCTCCAACCTACCGCAGATGCACCTGCGGTAGGCGTTGTCCTCGCTGGAGAGGTGGTTCGTCAGGAAGTCCATCACCGCAAACGACACGGTCCCCGATGTCGGACCATCGGGACGAAGACTGCGCAGGCACTGGATCGCTTTCCGCATGGGTCCGCGGGCTTATAAGACTGGACACAAACGACAAAAACCCCCAAGCCTGACCGCCCGCATGCCTATTACGCCTTCAACTTCGGCCGAACCAATGTCCGACAGGGAGTAGCTTGCGGATAAAGAACGACAGAATTCTTCAGACCTGCTCCAGCTTTTTCGCTCGAGTCGTCGACGAGATCGCCTACAATCCAACACGCTACCTTGAGGAACTCTTGGGGCTCAGCTAGACAAAACGCGCAGTATCGGTAGCCATCGTTCTGCGTCAGGCGCACGCGGAGCGAAGCGTCTCGCTTGCATGCGAGGGTTGGGCGCCCAGTTTCCAGGGCATTTCTCAATCCGCCTAGATATCAAGCAACCATCTGGGCCTACGCTTCCAGCTCACCTCTCAGGGTAATGGCAATGTTTCTTCACATCTTCCGAGTACATCCTGAATTGCCTCAATTACCAACTCGGGGCTTTGAAGCTGAGGATAATGCCCTCCCTCATAGATTCTGATCTCACTATTCTCACTTAGTAAGAGTAACTCCTGTTGTAATTCGAGCCACAAATCATCCAGAATCTGTCCCCGATCAATAGAAGGAGGTCTTGATGTTGCAATCACAATCAGTGGGAAGTCGCCGAGATATTCATACTGTCCCGCTTGTGCCAGTGTGTTTGGCCCTTC
>JASFOV010000040.1:0-15141 GCA_050116355.1 Anaerolineae bacterium | reverse complement strand
TACGAGCGAGACGAGCTGATGGGGCGCTTGCTGATGCTCTTTGAAAGCTTCTGGGCGCCGATTGAGACCCAGGTCGATGCCATCGAGAACTACTTTGAGCCAATGATGACGCCGACCCGGTTGCTGCCCTGGCTTTCCACCTGGGTGGGTATGACGCTGGACGAGCGGTTGTCCGAGGAGCGGCAGCGACGCTTGATCCGCAGGGCGGCCTCCTTGCGTCGCCGGCGCGGAACCAAGGCTGCGCTGCGCGAGTACCTGGAAATCTATAGCGGGGGGGCGGTCCAGATCATTGAGCACCGGGCTACCAATCTCATCTTGGGTCCGGATAGCGAGCTGGGTCCCGGTGTGGCGCTGGGCTTGGACAATCATCCCCATATGTTCACGGTCACTGTTCGTATGCCCCAAGGCTGGCCGAGTGATCCATCCCGCGAGGAACGGCGCCTTCGCCGGCTCTTGGAGTCGATCATTGACGCCGAAAAACCGGCCCACACGGCCTACGCATTGCGCATTACAACACCCCAGGAAGAAGGTGAAACATCGTGACGGTCAAAGCTGTGTTAGAAGGGTTTCCCACGAAACGGATCGAAGCTGAGGACGGGATGGCGGTCACCGCTGCCGTATGGCAGGAGGCCCACGCCTATCATCAGGCACAGTTGCGCTATCACACCCGGCTGAGCCATGGCGCTGGGATTGTGACCGGGTTGGAGGTCATTGCCAGCGACCCGCCCGATTCGGCAGTCTATATCCTGCCGGGCATCGCCGTCGATCCTGAAGGGCGGACCATCGTGCTGCCCGAACCGATGGCCTATGACCTCGGAGCGTCGCGGGGCACGCTGTACCTCTTGCTCTCGTACGGTGAAAGTCGCCCCAAATCAGATGGAGGCGAACAGGGGGATCCCTTGTACGTGCACGCCCAGTACGCTATTGAGGCGACGTCCAAAGTGCCCGAGATACCTGCGGTGGAGCTGGCCCGCGTCCGGCGCTTGGGTCGAGAGATCCCGATCCAGAACGCGGCCGATGGGGACCATCCAGCCGAGAACCAGATCGACCTGCGTTACCGTCGCCATGTGGGTGCCCAACAGGGGGCGGCCGTCACGTTGGGGGTGTGTTATGCTGGGGGGCAAGAGAGCCGGCGCCATGGCCGGGGAGCGACCCGTCTCGCGCGCGCTCTGCGCCATGGAGGACAGCTGCTCTGGGTGGACAACGGCATCGCTTTGGATGAGGGTCTGGCTGCGTATGACCTGTTGTACTTAGTGGGCGGCGAGGCGTTTCAACTGACCAGTGACGAGGCGAATGCTCTCTATGCCTACCTGCAGGCGGGGGGCACCGTCTTTTTTGAGAGTTGTCGTCACCGTGCGGAGGGAGATACTCCACCGGCCGATGCCTCGTTCCAGGATCTGTTGGCATCCATGGGCATCGAGCTCAAGGAGTTGACGGCCGACCATCAATTGTTGGTAGAGCCGCATCTGTTTGCCGCTCCGCCGCCCGGTTTTGAGACACAGGGACCGCCCCAAGTGCTGGTAGGTGGGGGCGTGATCTTTAGCACGTGCGACTATGGCTGCCTGTGGCGCGGTGAGCGGCGCGAGGGCTTGGCCTCGCGCGAGGAGATCCGGTCCGCCGTTGAATGGGGGGGCAACCTGGTTGCATACGCGGCGCGGCGTCGCGAAACAGCCCGCGCTCAAGGAACGAAAGCATGAACCGATCGGGCAGCATCGAGGTCATCGACAAGAATGGCTGGCGCAAGACGTTTCCGCTGGAGAAAGGTCTGGTGCACATCGGGAGCGATCAACGGAATGACATTGTGCTGGATGCCCAGCATGGTCTGGGTGTCGCGCCGCGGCAATTGCAGCTGATCGCGGTGTCGGGTGAAGGGCTGGGCTACCGTGCCATCAACTTGGGCAGCACGGAACTGGCCTGGGGCGATGCGCCGGAACGTGTACTGAAACCACATTCTGTAGTCGACATAACTGACGGAACTCGTGTTCAATTGGGCGATTTTCAGCTGGTCATCCGCTTGGATTCTGCGGCTGGCGGGGTGGCAGCCCAGCCCGTTGCCCCAGGACGGCCCCTTGCTCAGGTAGGTACCGGGCCTTCGAGCCCCGAGCCGATGGAGGTTGGCCGGCAGTCAGAGCTGATCGGGCTCAGCTTGTCGCTGCCCCATACGGTCTTGCACCCTGAGCAGCCGCTGCAAGGCATCGTCACGGTGCACAACCGGGGCAACATGCCCGGGGTGCAGTTCCGGCTAGAGATCGAAGGGCTGGAGGCAGATGCCTACGAGATCGGGCCGGGCCCCGTCCTGTTCCCCAACGTGGAAAAGGGCGTCGCTCTGACACTGCATCATCCGCGCCGTCCTGAGCCACGGGCGGGCACCCATTCGATTCAGATCCATGCGACGGCTCCCGAAGCGTATCCGGGGGAGAGGGCGTCGATCCGCCAGGAGTTGGAGATCTTGCCCTACTACTCGCACACCGTTCGCATGGTGAAGGTGTTTTAGGAAGGGCAGGGGCCATGAACGAGATGGTTGGAATTGTCACAATTGTCGTTCTTGTGCTGGCCGCCGTCGCCATGATCGGCATCGCGGTGTGGCAGAGAAAACGCCTTCACAAACGGCTCCGTCTGGAGCTGGCCAATGCCGGCAACGTGCGGAGCCGGTACGAGCTACGGGCTGAGGACCCGCATGAGGCCTTGGCCTTTGAGTTCTCGCTGGATGGGGATGCACTGCCGGATGGATCCGTGACCGAGTCCCAGGAGATTGTGACCGCTGCGGTGGCGCCTTCTGGGGACGGACGGGAAGATGCTCCAACCACCGCAGCTTCAGTGGGGGGAGTGGCAACGCCGGGCGCAGACCGGATGGCGCAGGGGCAGCAGGCAGCGCAGAAGGGGCAGGATGCGGCCAAGCAGGCGATGGGCGCTGGTGGAGCGATTGCCGATCTACTGACGACGGTCGGCCGCTTGCTACCGCGCTCGATCGGCGCCCCACTTCTGCAGGCGGCGGGACAAATGCGCAGCGGGGAGGCCAAGGCCAAACGGATCCAGCAGACGCCTGGGCGGGTGAGCGCCCAAACGAAACGGGTGGCCGGCGCAGTGCCCGACGGCGTTACGGAGCGACTGGTTGATCCAACCAAGGCGACTACTGCTCCGGCGGCGGAGGATGCAGCCAGCGCGGCGGCGCAGCCCTCGCCAGGCGAGGCGGTACCAGCCGGGCAGGAAAGGGCGGCGCCCCTGACCCGAACTAGACTACAGTCGTGGGTCCAGACTCCGGCGGTGGAACCGGGCGACAAATTGCACTTCGACCTGGTCGTCCGGCCTGTCAGAGCCAACAAGACGCGGCACTACTCATTTGAGGTGTTTTCACGCTCGGTGGAAGGGGAAGAGGTAGAAGCGGTGAGGGACGAGTGGTACATTGAGATCTCTGGTGTTTCCGGACTGCGCCGCTACCACCCCTACCTGCTCGTCGGCGCGTTGGCGATATTAGCGGTGCTGGTCACGTCATGGTTGGCCGGCATGGGTCTCGTCGGCTAACGGCGGGAGGGAGCAGAGGATGCCAAGACAGGCCCAACTGGAGGTCATCAGCCCATCCGGCGAGATGCAGTTCCATGCCATTGGCGCCGGCCAGGGTGTGATCAACATCGGGAGCCATCCCGACAACGACATCGTCATCGACAGCCAACAGGTGGCGCAATTTCACGCCTTGGTGGATTGCCAGCAACATCCGTACCGGGTTATGCTGCTGGCCGAGGCGGAGGGCACCCGTCTGCGCGGTGAACCCCTGGTCGCCAACGAGTTCGAGCCGTTCTACAATTGGGACACGCTCGAGATCGACGGGTTCTCGCTGATCTTGCTGGAAGGCGAGGAGGCCCAAGTGCCGCAGGCGGTCGAACCAGTTCGCGTGGCCGCCGCGGCTGCCGCCGGGATGGTGCAGGAACCGGCGACCGTGACGCCAGCGCCCGGGGTAGACGCTCCCCAGTCGCTGAACGACGTCAGTGACGACTTTATCCGCGTCGAGGTGTCGGGACGGGAGTGGATCGTCGATGTCGAACACAAGGCCACGTGCCAGCTGGAGGTGATCAACGGCGGCGACATTGTGGCCGCTTTTGAGGTGCGCGTCGTGGGCCTGGAACCCGACTGGGTCACCATTAGGCCTGAGACCTTTAACCTGTACGAGGGCGGGCGGGCCACAGTCACGATTTCGTTTGAGGCGCCGCGCGAGCCGACCAGCTCGGCCGGGACGCACGATCTGGCCATTGAGGTGCTGTCGGCCAACTACCCGGGGCGGATGAGCCGGACAGTCGCGGCGCTCACCATCAACCCGTACTACGAGTTCGCGGTTGGCGAGTTGACGCCCAAGGAGCAGACGGTATCCTGGTTCTCGCGCACGGGCGAAGTAACCGTGCCCATCGCCAACAAGGGCAACAGCCAGACACCCATGCGCCTGCAGGGTGAAGACGATGAACGCGGGCTGCGCTTCGAGTTCGAAGTCCCGGGCGAGGAAGCGCGCCTGGTGCGCCAGGCTGAGATGCGCCTCGCGCCGGACGAGTCGATGGCAGCCGTGATTGGCATCACGCCGGTCAAACGCCGGTTGATCGCGCTGCGCAGCAAACAACTCACATTTACCATCACGGCCTCCCTGGTTGAGGGGGCGCAGACGCCGCGCTCGGTGATGGGCCGGGTCAAGAGCCGGCCATTGATCGGGCCGCTGTTGCTACTGTTGATCCTGGCCACGCTGGCGACGGTGCTGGTCATTCTGTTCAGGCCAGCGACGAGGCCGGGTTTGCGCATGGAGACTCCGACGTCGGCCGAGGGCAGTTTGGTGCCGGTGAGCTATGGAGCCAGACCTGGCCGCGATTTGGTGATGGTTTCCGCTCAGAACCAGAGCACGGCCACGCACGGGGAGCCGGTCCTGCTCCGGTACGATGCCAAACGTTTTGAGAACCTATCGACTCTCCACATCTTGAACTATGTGAACAGCTGGTTTCTGCAATTGGAGCTGCAGTTCCGGCCGGGTGATGGCGATTGGGTGGCGGTTCCGGTGGATCAAGATCTGGCCGTGCCCGATGGCTCGGTCGAGGATACACCCTTGGTCAACGGGCAATACCGGCTGCGGGCGCATACTTGGGTGTCGCGCTTGATCCCGGTCTTGACCGGCTACAGCCTGCCGGTGCAAGTCTTTGTGCAACCGGTGGAGCCCGTGATTGCCGATTTCCGAGCGGATCAGAACCCTGTCCTCCGGGGCGACGAGGTCACGCTGTTCTGGAATGTGTCTGATGCAGAGACCTTGATGCTCGCCTACAACGGAATCGAGGAGACGCTGCAGGGGGACCAGTTGGAGTCGGGACAGCGCACGTTCCAGCCCGATGTGAACACGACCTATACGCTTGTCGCCACCAACGGTTCGTGGCCGAGCGAGGTGCGCCGGCCATTGGAAGTCCAAGTGATGGCCCAACCGATCCCCACGCCGGTGATTCTGCGCTTCGACGTCGATCCTCTGGAGATCACGGAGGGCGAGGCGGTGCGGATCGAATGGGAGGTGTCGGGTGCTGATTCGGTGGCTATCGATCCGGTGGACCAGAACCTGCCGATCAAAGGCAATATCGGCGACCAGCCGACCAGCTTGCGAACCTACCAATTGATCGCCTTCAAGACCGGCGAGGATGGCACTCAGGTGCAGAGTGAATCACAACTACGGGAGGTGATCGTCAACCCGCAGCCCACGCCCACTCCCGTCCCGGTCGCGCCCGAAGTGCAACTGTTCCAGGCCTTGCCCGATGAGTTTGTCGGCGGCGACCGGGATGAGGCCTCGCTCACCTGGTCGGTTTCGGGCGCCACGACCAATATCGAGATCACGGCGCCCGGCCTGCAACTGAGTGGTCTCAAGGCACAGGATACGATCACCGTGCCTGTGGCCGAGACAACGCTGTTTGTCCTGACGGCCTACAATGGGGAGTTGAGCCGGAGCGCACCGGCCGAGGTCAAGGTCTTGGAGCCAACGCCGACACCCACAGCGACACCGGAGCCGACTCCACCGCCGCCCACACCGACGCCCGTGCCGCCGCCGATCATCGCCTACTACAAGGCCGAGGGATTGCAGCCACCTGATGACCAGGTGACATTCCAGAGCATGGTGGACGGCCCGGATGGCACAACGTACGTGTACACCGTGGTGGCCGGCTCGCGGGTGGTTCTCAGTTGGGAGGCGCGGGATGCGGAAACGCTCTCGATCCAGGGCTTTGGTACGCAGCCGGCTCAGGGCAGCCTGACCATCCCTGATCCGGTGACATCCTCGGGCAGCTACGTACTGACCGCCGAGAATGATGGTGGCAACAACCAGGTCAAGGCCTTCATCCAGCTGAACGTGACCGCGCCACCGCCGCCATCGGCGCCCTACAATGTGCACGGCATCGAGTACGAGGCCCAGGACAAGAACGAGGTATTCTGGAGCTACAGTTCGGCCGACAAGGACCGGATCGAAGGCTTTCGCATCTATCGCGCCGATGTGCCACCGGGCACCAACTTTGCCGAGGCTGGAACGGTGAGTTCTGGGGAGAACAAGTGGGTGGACGAGAACCTGACGCCTACCTGTGGCAAGGCTTATTATGTGGTCGCTTTCTACACGGATCCCTTGACCGGCGATCCGCGGGAAACCCAGGCCAGTGATACAAGCTGGTACAGCCAGCCCTGCCCCTAGTCGGCTTGGGCCTGTGCTCGAGAAAAGATGAGTAGATGAGAGAAAAGGCTGAGAGGGCAAGTCTAGGCGTTATCCTGTCAGGAACGGCCGTGGCAGTGCTGCTGGCGCTGTGCCTGGGGCTGCTGGCGATAGCTGTGCAGCCGGCGCGGGCTGTAGCCTTGTCTGAACCGCGCGAGCCGGCCGGGACCCTGGCGGCAGGAGAGCCGGGGTTGGACGTGGAGCGGCGCGCTGCGCAGATCGCTGATGACCCGGAGGTGCCCGATTGGGTGCGCACGCTCCTGGCCGAGGGACCTGGACGCCAGACTGGGAACGAGTTGCTCGTTGGCAAAATAGCCGAGACCGGCTCCGGCGACAACTCCCAGGTCTACAATGGCTCGTTCCTGTCCTACACCATCACCGTGTCGAATCCTACCGAAGCGGCGGCCAGCGACCTCTTGATCCTGGATCTGCTGCCCCGCGACGTGCTGGGTGATGTTGGTTGCAGCGAGGGGTGTGGACGCGTGGTCGAGGAGCAGGTGATCCAGGACCCGGTGGGCGACACCAAAACGGTGACCGTCACGCGCCAAATCTCGTGGGTGGTGCCCTCGCTGGCACCAGGCAGCGTGGTGACCCGAGTTTTCTGGGGACGGGTGGCCGGTCAGCCCGACGGGTCCGAGTTCACCAACCAGGTCTTTATCAACTACCAGCACGAAGGGGAGACCAAGTCGGGCAACAGCGAAAAGGTCAAGACCGTGGTGCGCGTGCGCGTCCAGGAAGAGGGACGCGCCAGCTTGTCGGAAGCGCCTACGTGGCTGTCTGCTGACTTGGGTGGTACCTTGAGCCTCGACTGGGGCGACTTTGACAACGATGGCTACTTGGATCTGGCGTTGGCTTCGTCGGTCGGGACCACGGTCTATCGTAACCAGAAGGGGCGCCTGGTCCGCTACTGGGGCAACGACCGGCTGGCCTATGGTGTAGGCTGGGCCGATTTTGACAACGATGGCGATCTGGAACTGGTGGCGGTCGGTGAGAGCGAGAACGACAACTCACCGGCGGCTCCCGGCACCAACTATGTCTATACGTGGATCGATGATGGGTTTGAGGACAGTTCGTTCGATTCGGCCTACCAGTTGCTGCGGGTGGCGCCCGGCGACTATGACGGTGATGGGCGCGTCGACTTGATGGTCAGCACTAACGCTATCAATCCCAGCTATCCGGTGCGCCTCTACCGCAACGTCTTTGACGGTTCGCAGGTAACGCCGGAGGGAGCCATTGAACCGTTCACCGGGCTGGGAGAAGGGATCGTGTCGGTCGCTTCAGCGGCCATCAGCCCGGTGGATGCGGACAACGATGGGGACTTGGATCTGGGGGTCAGCGGGTTCCCGAATGTAACCGGGCTGCGGATCAACGGCACTCAGCAAGGCGCCAGCGACCTGTTCACCGAGACGGTCCTTGTCGACGATCTGGCCTCTTTTCTGCCCTATGACTTTTCGTGGGGCGACTATGATGGCGACGGCTATCTGGATCTGGCGGCCGCCTTTCCGCTCGAGAAGCGGGTGCGTATCTTTCACAACGACGCGGGCGCCGGCTTCTCCTTCGACAGTGAGATCCGGACACGGTCGTTCCGTACGCCGCTCTCCGTTGATTGGGGCGATCTGAACGGCGATGGCCACCTGGATCTGGCCGTAGCCGATGCGCCGCCGCGGGTCTTTGAGCGACAGGGGTCGAGCTGGGCCGAGATCCTATCGATACCCGGCGAAGCGGTTCGCGGCGAGGTATGGAGTCTGCGGGCGGTGGACCAGGAGCAGGATGGGGACCTGGACCTAGCCCTGGCCGACCAGCGCGGTCCAAGCATTCTATTCAGCAACTATGCGCCTCTGCTCAGTCCTGAACTATCGGTGATCGATCCTGGCAGCGCACGGCCAGCCAGCAGTGTGGCCTGGGGCGATGCCGACGGCGACGGGGACTTTGACCTGTTGTTTGGCGCGGGACCGATTGGCCAGCCAAATGCGCTCGAAGCCAAACTGTACCTGAACGATTCGGGCGAATTCGACCTGGGCTCCCAGTACGCCGAGAGTGGCTTTGGCCCACAGGATGTGGCCTTTGGCGATGTGAATGGCGACAACCACCTCGACGTTGCGGTGATATTGGGCCGGGCGGAGGGCAACCTGGTCTACTTGGCCGGCCAACCAGATGCTCCGGCTTGGATCTCGGAAGCGCCTCACTATGCCAGCTACAGCGCAGCTTGGGGCGACGCAGACGATGATGGGGAACTAGATCTGCTGGTGGGCGCCAATGGCCCCAACCGCGTCTACTTGAACACGGGCAGCCAGCTGGCTACAACTCCGGCGTGGACCTCAGCAGAGAGCGACAATACACAGAGTGTGGCGTGGGCGGATGTGAACGGCGACCGGTACCTAGACTTTGCCGCTGGAAACCGGGGACAGGCCGACCGTGTCTATGGCAACAACAAAGATGGCACCTTCAGCCTCATTTGGAGTTCGGACTCTGTCTCTGAAACGACGGACGTGGCGTGGGGTGATTTCGATGGCGATGGCGATCCGGATCTCGCGGTGAGCAATTATGGCCAGGCCACCCTCCTGTACCGGAATGAGGGCGGGCAGCTGGGCAGCGAGCCGGTCTGGCGATCGGCACTCGTTTCCAATACGACGAGTCTGGCTTGGGGTGACTGGGACAACGACGGAGACCCAGATCTGGCGCTGGGCAACACTGGACAAAAAGATGTCGTGTACGAGAACTTGGGCAGCCGGCCGAACTCGCCGCCGCGCTTGCATTGGACCTGGTCTTCAGGCCTGGCGCTAGGTACCACGGGCGTAGCCTGGGGCGACCGCGATGGGGACGGTGATCTCGACCTGGCCATCAGCCAACAGGGCACGGGGCAAAATGGCTTCTATGAGAACTCGTATGTGCAGCCTTCGCACTTGACGGACGATTTCGCCCCGACTATGCCGCTGTTGCACAACCCCACTTACTTGGCCGTGGCGCGACCGGGCGCGACCGACGGGGCCTATGGATTCTCTTCCGGCGAGATTTTGGCCGGGCCCGACCAGCCGACCCTTACCATCCGCTACCGACTCTACGATCCGGATGGCACCCGCGATGACACAGGTCCTGTGTCCAACGAGCCCGGCAGCAGGGTGCTGTCGAGCCATTTCGAGTTCTCCCTGGATGGCGGCGGCACGTGGCAGCCGGCAACCCCCGGGGCCGGGTTCACGAATCCGGCCACAGTGACCCTGCGCCTGGGGGAGGATGCGACCTTTGTCTGGGATGCCATCGCCGACCAGGCGATCAGCGACGATGCCCGGTTCCGGGTGACCGCCGTCCACGAGAATCCGGCTGGCCCGGTGCAGCATGCATCGACGCGGGCCATCAGCCCGCCATTCCGGGTGAGGGGTACAACCTGCGTCTGGCCGCTGGACCCAACAATTTACCTCAGCAATGCCAATCCCGATCCCTTTGCAGCAGTACGATTTGAAGCGGCGGTGGCGGAAGGCAGCGGTATTCTCACCTTCACCTGGGACTTTGATGATGGCACAACCGCGCGCGGCCAGGTGGTCTACCATAGCTTCAACCGGGAGGGCACCTTCAAGGTCACAATGACGGCCCGCTCCGAGCCCTGTCCGTTGAGCAAGGAAGTCGCCACCAGCCAGATGGTGGCGGTTGGTTCCGGCCGATCGGGGCTGCTCCTGCCCCTTGTGCTCAAGGGATTTGATCCGGGTGGCACTGCACGCACCCCGACGACAGCGGGGAGAGCTGGGGGCGCGGTTGGCGAGCAGGACCCGGCGGCGCCAGACTATACGGTGTTGGACAGCGAGCTCGAGGTTGTGAATCCTGCTGCGGGACAGGGCGAGACCGGCGACACCACGGCGACCTCGTTCTCGGCGGCCGCATCCTGGCCCGCTTCCGGACAAGGCGGGCGGACGGCCAGATCCCTTACCGCCTTGCCGCTCACCGAGGGTAGCGGGGGCATCAACAATGCGCCGTCGCTCAATGCCGACGGCACGCGCGTGGCGTTCTGGTCCACCGGGGGCTTGCCCGCCGGTGCGGGCGCCAACGCGGATGGCAACATCGAGATCTTCTTGGGGGAGATCGGCGCTTCTGGGATTCCGGCGTTTCGCCAGGTCACCTCGTCTACGGGCAGCATCCTGGGTGGTTTTAACCTTTCCCCAGATCTGGACAGCAGCGGCGAGCGGTTGGTGTTCTACTCGGACCGCGACCTGGTCAGCGGCAGCAATTCCGATGCAAGTTTCGAGGTGTTCTATGCCGACCTGGTGAACGGCACCCTACAACAGCTCACCGATAGCCGGGACGGCGTGAATGTCGAGACAGCCATCAGTGGCAATGGAGGGCGTGTGGCCTATGCCTCGGACCGCGATGGCAACCTGGAGATCTATGTACAGGATATTGGCAGCGGTGAGGTGTTCACCATCACCCAGACCGCTGAAGGAACGGTCAATGGTGAGCCGGTGCTGGACGAGGACGGTAGCCGGGTGGCCTATGTCACGGACGGTCGCATCGTCCTGACCGAAATTGGGGCCCAAGGACAACTCACCCACATCACCCTTCACCAGGACGCCACGGCGGATGCCAGCCAACCGGCGATCAATGGCGATGGTACGCGTGTGGCCTATGTCGCCGGCCCGGCGATCCACTGGGCCGAGGTTGCGCCCGGACCGGCAGTGACCAGCAGCCAGATTCCCACCTCGACGGGCCAGATCAACAGCGAGCCTGAGATCAATGCCGACGGCACGCGCATCGCCTTTGTGTCGGATGGACAGCTGTGGTTCTATGATACTGCGAACGGCGTCTTGACCGACCTCGGCTTGCCCGGTACTAGCCCATCGCTCAGCGGCGATGGCACACGAGTGGCCTTTGCCGATGGTCGGGAACTCTATCTGGCCGTCTCACCGCGGGCCGATCTCCAGATCTCCAAGACGAGCGAGCCGAGTCCCTTGCGGGCCAACGATTTGGTGACCTACACGATTGTCGTGACCAATGCCGGCCCGAGCGATCTGATCAGCGATGTGGCGGCGATTGTATTGGACCAATTGCCCGACGAGGTCAGTGGACGGCCGGGTGACGGTCCAGATCCCACCTGGAACTGCATTGATGCCCCTCCGGCTTCGATCTGTGGCGCTGCTTCGGGGACAGGTGACATCAGCCAGACGGTGGAGCTGCAAAAGGATGGGGTAGTCACGTACGTGGTATTGGGACGGATCAAGAATCAGTTCGCGGGCGACATCGTCAATACCGCTGTGGTGACGGTGCCGGCGGGTGTGACCGACTGGAACCCCGCCAACAACGCAGACGATGACGGCGGCCAATCCATTCTCCAGGCGGACTTGGACATTGCCAAGGCGGCCAGCGGCGACCGGGTGGTGGCGGGCGGTGCGCTAACCTATACCGTGGTCTATACCAACACCGGGCCGTCGGATGCGGCCAACATACGGCTCACCGACACGTTACCGTCCGGTGTGAGCTTTGGCGGCGTGATTACGCCGCCCAGCTATCTGGATCTCCAATCGGTGAGCCCGGAACTGGTCTGGGCCAAGGCTTGGATGCCGGGCCTGCTCACCGCCACGGTGACCGACACCTTGGTTTTCACGGCGTCCGTCCATTCCGACGTATTGACTGGCACGGTGTTGACCAACCAAGCTGCGATCGCCAGCGATTCACAGGATCCCGATCCGAGTAACAACCAGGCGGACGATGGAGGTGTGCAAGTCTACGCCGAGGCCGACCTGGAGCTCGTCAAACAGGATGCGGTCGATCCAGTGGCTGCTGGGGGGGTGTTGACCTACACGCTGCTGTACACTAATGCCGGACCGTCGGATGCGCCGGCTGTGATCGTGACGGATACGCTGCCGGCTGGTGTGGTCTATGGTGGACTTGTGTCTCCGCCGCCGGGCGTAACCGAGCAGGTGGCTAGCTCAATAGTGACCTGGCAGGTCCCGGACCTTATCGCGGGGGCGCAATCCAGCCTGGTGTTCACTGTTGGCGTCGAAACGGATGTGCTGACCGGCACGGTGCTGACCAACAGCGCTGCCATTGCCAGCGTGGTGCCCGACCCGGGCCCACGACCGGACAACGCCTCGGCAGCGACCACGGTCTTGGCGCTGGCTGACCTGTCGATCGCCAAGACCGCCCAGCCTGAACCGGCCCAAGGCGGCGGCCCCCTGACGTATACGCTGACCTATGCCAATAATGGGCCATCGGATGCCGCTGCTCTGACCATCGCCGACCCGTTGACGACGGCCGTCCAGTTCGGCGGAGTGGTCTCGGCTCCGGGGGATCTCGTCTTTGCCCAGGCCGGGCAGAACCTGACCTGGACGGCTCCGTCGCTGGCTGCAGGGGCAAGCGGCACGATCGTGTTCACGGCGACGGTCAATGACTTGGTGAGCGGTCTGATACGCAATGCGGCAAGCATCGCCAGCAGCGCCCGGGATGACAACCCAGCGGACAACCAGGCCGAAGCAACCACGCACGTGGCGGCCGATCTGGCCATCACCAAGGCCAGTGCTCCATCTGGCGCCGCGCCCGGTGGATGGTTGACCTACACCATTGCGGTCGACAACCTGGGACCCAGCCATGTAGTTGGCGCACAGGTCTATGACGCCCTGCCAGCCGCGGCGTTCAAGAACAACACCGTCTCCTGGCAGTGCTCCGCTCCTGCCGGGTCCACCTGTACGGCGCCGGCCGCTGATGTGCGAGCGCTGGATGACACAGTGACGGTGCGGTCTGGGGCAACGCTCGTCTATACAGTTACCGGACAGCTGGACAAAGGGCTCTCGGGGACCTTGGTCAACACGGCGACGGTTACGGTTCCGCCCTGGGTTGTCGATGCGGTCACAGACAACAATTCGGCGCGGGATGAAAACGTGCTCTCCTCGGGAGCCGATCTGGCCATCGCCAAGACGGCCAGCGCTGCGCGGGTGAATAGTGGCGATGTCCTGACCTACACGCTGATGGCGACCAACAATGGCCCCAGCGAGGCAAGAGGGTTGGTCGTTGTCGACGATCTGCCGGCTGGGGTTTCTTTCGTGTCCTCAGCGGCGACCGACGGATCGTACGACTCGAACACAGGAGAATGGACCCTGGGCCCACCTGGAAAGCTGGCCGCCAGCGCCAGCGAGTATTTGACCCTGACGGTCTCTATCGTCGGGGTGGCGGGTGATGTGATCACCAACGTGGCGACGATCGACAGCGATATTGGCGATCCGGATACGACGAATAACGCGGCTCAGGTCGCCACCACGGTGAACTCGCCGCCCAGCTTTGCCAGCCAACCGGTGACAACGGTGGTGACAGGCACAACGTACACCTATGCCATCGCGGTTACCGACCCTGACAGCCCCGACTCGCTGGCCATCACCGCGCCGGTCAGACCGGACTGGTTGGCCCTGACAGACGGGGGCGATGGCACGGCGACGCTGTCTGGGGCGGCGACGGGGCAGGCACTGGGTGGCTATTCAGTCGAACTTCGGGTGGTTGATGGCTTGGGCCTCAGCGCGACGCAATCGTTTACAGTCACTATCGTGGCCGCGACACGCTCCGACGTTGGTGCGCACGGAAGACGGGCTGTGCAGCGGGTGAGGGTGTCCTCTTCAACAGATCCCACTATGCGCGTGGCCCTAGTTGGAGACTTGCCAGCAGATGGTCGCTGGGAAGGGGCTCGGGCCTGGTAGGATGGCACAGCACAGCCTCCTGCTGCCTTGTTGGCTGTGGAAGGCCTACTAGACTCAAGGCCGGTGTGGTGGTCAGCTGGGCAGATGAATGGCAAAGCTGCAGCGATCATCGCCTTGAACGACCGAACGCAGGACGTCGACGCGTACCGGACGCTCGAGGATGCCTTCCCACAGCTGCCGGTACCAGCCAGCACCGCAGTCGCAGTAGGTGCCGGGCATGGTTAGGCCCCGGGCCAGAGCCTCGCGCAGTACACCACAGTGGCAGTAGGCAGCGCGCCGTTCCTCTTTGGTCGCTGCGGCGCTGTATCGCTCGGGCAGCACCGGATCCTTGGTTACGTGAATGATATTCCCCTCCCGGATGGGCGCCTCGTACCACGATAGATCGCCCAGCGTGCGGTCGGCGCGCATAAAGGCCAGTAGGGCATCGATATCACCCTCGCGCTGGTACCTGGCGCGCAGTCGCTGGATGCGATCCGGGGGAAAGCGGTCGGCACAGCCGGACAGGATGTCGTGCCGGGTACGCTCGTCAGGCACACGCTCCTCGAGACGCTGCATGGCCGCCTTGAACCAGGCCGCCTTCTCGAAGAACGACAGGTTGGCGTACTCGTCACTCCCCTGCATGACATAAGCGGAAACTGCGTCGCCAGCATAGCGCGTGAGATTGCCAGCTAGGCGGGCCAGCCGGAAGAAAGCAAAGGGCAGTTGAGCTTCGATTTTCACCTGCGCCGAGCCTCCACCCTGTACTGGCCCCTTGAGGTATATTTCGCGGCG